>JAPPLF010000065.1 GCA_028874215.1 Acidobacteriota bacterium | reverse complement strand
TGTGGGACATTTTACATGCCGACTTCAGGGAAACTTTACATGCCGGGTAACACCGACAAAGGAGGCCCCGCCCGACATTGGCCCAGTCCCCCGCAAGCCCGAGGCCGAACGCAGGAGCCGCACGATACAGCGTGCGCGCGGGGCCAGACCGGCGGACCGGCCTCCCCGACCCGCTCCGGCTCTGCGGCCGCCGGTCCTCCCCGTCTCCGGGGCGGGCAAAGCCCGTCCCTCTGACCGGGACGTTTGGACGGGATCCGTTCCGCCCTCCTTCCGTCCGGGGTGGGGAGGGGACTCGACCCCGGCGGGAGGAACGGACAGGAGTCCGTACCGGAGGCCGGGGGGACCGGCGCCGAAGCGGTGACAACGCAGACAACGTCGCTCGCCGGTCACTCTGCGGACTCAGCCGCGAAGCCGACGGGCGTTGACCGGCGGTGATCGGCCGCCGACGGGAGAACATCCGGCGACTGGCCGACCGGGGGGACCTTCGGACCCCAACCGCGAACGATGCCGGAGCGGGGGTTTGTTCTGGGGGTCAGAGGGGGCGCGGCCCCCCGCCAGCCTCCGCAAGGGACGCACGGAGTGTGGCCACAAGGAGTACGCTGGCTTGTCCACGTTAGCGTGGCTCAAGCCAGCCTTGGGACGCCCTAGTAGACACCTCTCCGGACCCCGCCCGGAACAGTGTCCACCGGGCCGTCGGAGGCAAGCTCCTCGGCCTCTCGGCCGCCAGCTTCACGGACGGCGACGGCGAATAGCCGACCCCTCACTCCCCGGCGCCGGCGGCACCCTCTAACGCGCGGCCCGTTTCCACCCGACCTCTACCCCTCGGAGACCCGAGATCGTCGATTCTGGGCGATTCTGCGGACCCGTAGAATGCAACTTTTCGGTTATGCGGTGGCGACCGTTCCTTCGTACGGAGAACGTGGGGCGCTGGTAGGTGAACGTGATCCTGAACGTCCTATCGTCTAGGAATGGCGGGACGGCAACGGACGTGCGAACGTCGATCCAACCCGTTTCGGTGGCATGCCGAGCCATACGGCTGCTAAGTTCCTTGCGGCACTCGTGAACGGATTGCCACCCGACATCTCAGGAGGGAGTGAATGACACTGCCCCGGTCTCCGACCCGCGCCCACCCGGAGAAGAACAACGCGCCGTCTCCACCAGACGGCGGACGGCGCGGCTCCAAGATCGCCTCGCGCGGTGTCCTCGGGGAACCGCTTGGAGGCGTCCTCGGGAATCCATGGTCGGGCAAAGGTCGGCTGATGGCGATGACATCTGGAACCCTACGCTGGTTCCGCCCGGTCGCCTTCGTTGCAGGTCTGATCTTGGTCGTTGTTCTCCCCGCCCCTCTTTCCGGCCAGTTTGGAGAGGAGCGCGCCTTCGGGTGGTTTACCGGTTGCGCCCCAATCAGAATCTCTGGGCAGCATTTCGCTCAGGTACTGGGAGAGTGGACCGCCTTGGATCTCCCGGCAGACGTGAAACACGTCATCCGAACTAGGCTCGACGAGCACGACCTCGCAACTGAAGACGTCTTCGCGTGGGGCCTTTCTGGCGACCCCAACGAAACCGCGATTCTCCCCCGCATGGAGGTGACCGTCCTGACGCAGGCCAGTGGTCGCAGGGACATATCCATATCGTTTCAGAAATGGCTCAGAGACCCTATTTCGGATAAGGAGCACTACGCTACCACATGGCACGTGGATGTCGAAGATCGTCCCACCCGGGAACGCGAACTGGCCAACGTAGAAACCTTCGTTGGCGTTTTCCTCGACAACTACCTCGAGGTCAACGCAGAGGCCTGCAACGCCAAACCCCAGTGGTGACTGCGGCCGGTGTGTGCGGTCGCTGAAGCCGGACATCCCGTTTTACGCAGCTTGCGCTCCCCTGCCCGTACCTACAGGGGTGACATCCCAGGCACGGGGCCCGGCCCCTTGGCGGGCCGGAAGCGCGGAGCGGTAGTTGCCGAGCAGGCCCAAGGCAGTTTCTATGAGGACGATGGTGCTATTCTGTTGATCGACCTGTGACCGGAATACCGGGGAGAGCGGCCATGAGGAGTCTGCGCGAGCTGATCCCGGTCGGTGCCGAGGCGTAGCCCATGGTCGGCGAGATGAACCGCAGGTCATGCCACGAGAGTCCGACGAAGCACTTCGTCCACAAGCTGATCGATTGGGACCGGGTCAGCCAGCGCCTTGAGCGCTACCCAGCAATCCGTGATGCGTTCTCGATGGAGGTACTCCGCGCGGCTGAGGAAAGCTCGCCGTACTACTGCCACTACATGGCGTGGCGGCTGGGGACTTGGAGCGTGGAGAGTGAGGGATGCCTTGCCAATCTGGACAATCTGCTCGCCAGCGCTGCGGAACTCCCGAACTGGGAGCACGAGGAGTCGGTGCTCAAGAACGGGGAGTACGCGACCTATTGGTCGCTCCTCTGGCAGTTGCAAGTGGCTGCGAAGCTCCGGTCGGTCGGTCGGAACGTGATGTGGGGCGGACCGGCTGGCGGGCCTGATCTCTCCGTCGAGGTGGACGGGAAACGATGGCATGTGGAGTGCCATGTTCCTCGGAAGTCGTATTTCCTGTTGCAGTTCCTCCAAGAGTGTCTCTCGAAGATCCTTGGCCCGAGCGTTCAGGAAGACTATCCGCTTTTTGCTCCGATGCCCTTGCCCGAGCCCAGCCGGTTCTTGGACGACAAGCTCGAACCGTATTGCGATACATCTCGCCGCGAGGCAGCGAGTGCGAAGTGCGTTACTATCGTGTGCGAGGACCAGTGCTCGGTCGAGGTGGTCGAAGAGGAGTGGGACACGAACGAGTCGGACGACACGGTCGACGAAAGGAGGCGTGCGCTGATGCGGTGGGGCTCTCCGGAACAGCACGTCACCGCGATGCTCAAGGGAGCGGTTTCGAGCAAGGGGGAGAGCAACAGCCTCGGCGACAATCATCCGAATGTTCTCGCAGTGAATCTGCTGCTGACCAACGCCGAAGCCGCCGAGTACCATGATCGCGACGGGAACATGATCGCTGGATGTGCGCCAGATCTCCCAGACGCTCTCGACGTGTTGGCCGTTGCCAATTGCGGCATTGACGCGAGCGTACCCAACCTCAGGATTGCCGCGTGTCGCTCGCCGAATTGGTTTCGTGCGGGACGATGGCTGGAGGGCGGAGCCTGACGACGGACTTGAGACGTGTTGACGGTGCTCGGGATTCCCGCCAGTCAAGTCCATTCTTCCCGCTTTCGCGGCACGTTCCAGCAGGGTTCAGTCCAACGGCAGAAAACGCAGATCGTGCAGCCCTGTAAGTAGTTAGCCGATTTCCTGCCGGGATTCTGAATGCCTCCAGTCCGCTGGCCCAGCAGAAAGCCGGGACCGGCGCCGTCATCACCAGCCCGAGCTTCCAGTCCAGGGTCAGCAGCACGATG
>JAPPLF010000064.1:54879-64994 GCA_028874215.1 Acidobacteriota bacterium | reverse complement strand
GAAGGGGAAGGCTACAGCGCCATGGAGCTGAAGACGCTCCACGACTGGGAGATCAAGTACCAACTGCGGGCCGTGCCGGGCGTGGCCGACATCAGCACCTGGGGCGGCTACACGCGGCAGTACGAGATCGAGGTGGATCCCTATCGGCTGCGTGCGCACGGGCTGACGCTCCGTGACGTGTTCGAGCGGGTTCGGGACAACAACGACAACTTCGGCGGCGGGTTCGTGGAGCACGCCTCCGAGCAGTACACCGTGCGCGGGTTGGGCCGCGTCGGGAGCGAGCGGGACTTGGAGACCATCGTCCTGGAGGCCCATGAAGGAACCGCGGTCTACCTGCGTGACGTCGCCGAGGTCAAGGTTGGGCATTTCCCTCGTCAAGGGGCGGTGACGCGCGACGGCAAGGGGGAGACCGTCTCGGGCACGGTGATCATGCTCCGGGGCCAGAACAGCAAGACGGTCATCGAGCGGGTCAAGGAGGCGCTGGAAGGAGTTCGCCGTTCGCTTCCCGAGGGCGTGAACATCGTTCCGTTCTACGACCAGTCGGTGGTGATCGACGGGACGATCGGCACGGTCCGCCAAAATCTGATCCTTGGTGGAGCGTTGGTGGTGGCGATTCTGTTCCTGTTTCTCGGTAATTTTCGCGCCGCGCTGCTCGTGGCGGCCGTGATTCCCCTGTCCATGCTCTTTGCCTTCATCGGAATGCGATGGTTCGGCATCACCGCCAATCTCATGAGCCTGGGAGCCATCGACTTCGGCATGATTGTCGACGGCGCCGTGATCATGATCGAGAACCACGTGCGGCGCCTGAAGGGACGTCCCGACCCCGACGTGCCGCTGACCGGAGCCGAGAGCGTCGAGCTGGTGCGCTCGGCGGCTCACCAGGTGTCCCGCCCGATCCTGACGGGGGTCGGCATCATCATCGCGGTTTACGTCCCGATCCTGAGTCTGCAGGGGCTCGAAGGCCGCATGTACCGTCCCATGGCCTTCACCGTGTGCGCGGCGTTGCTGGGCTCGCTGGTCTTGACCCTGGCATTGCTGCCGGCCGCGTCCCGCCTGCTGCTGGGCCGCCGGCCGAAGAAATCCAGGGAGCCGGTCATGGACCGCGCGCGGGCGGTCTACGGGCGCGTCGTGAACTTCGCGCTCGACCACCGGGTGCTGGTGGTTTCCGGCGGATTTCTGCTCGTCGCCGCTCCCCTGGGCTCACTGCGTTTTATCGGAACCGAATTCATGCCTCGCCTGGATGAGGGGTCCGTGCTGGTTCAGATCCTTCGGCTTCCCAGCATCTCCTTGTCCGAATCGGTGGACATCGGGCTCAAAGCCGAAAAGACCTTGCTGGAGTTCCCGGAGGTGACGGGGACGGTCGGCAAGACGGGCCGGCCCGACCTCGCCACCGAGGCCATGGGGATCTACGAAACCGACCTCTACGTCGACCTGAAGCCGCGCGAGCAATGGAGGACGGCCGACACCAAGGAAGGACTGCTGGAAGCCATGGCGGCGGAACTGTCGAAGATTCCGGGCGTCGTCTACAACTTCACGCAACCCATGGCGATGCGCCTGGACGAGACCATTTCCGGCGTGGAGGCGGACGTCGCCGTCAAGATTTTCGGGCCCGACGAGGAAGTGCTCGACCGCACGGCCGACGAGGTGCTGCGGGTGATCGGGCAGGTGCGCGGCGCCGCCGACGCGCAGAAACAGGTCTTTTCCGGCGCGGCCGAGTGGCAGGTGGTGGTGGACCGGGACGAACTGGCGCGCTACGGCCTGAATGTTTCCGACGTGCGCGACGTGGTGCAGGCCGCGGTGGGCGGCAAGGGGGTGACGGAACTCATCGACGGCCGCCGCCGGTTCCAGGTCGCCGTCCGGTTGCCTGAGACCTATCGCAGGGACCGGGAGGCCCTCGGCAGCATTCTGCTGGCGGCGCCGGAGGGCGAGCAGGTCCCGTTGGACCGTGTGGCCCGTATTCGCCGCGCCAGCGGGCCGGAAGTCGTCCACCGCGAAGACAGCCAGCGCCGGATCGTGGTGCAGTGCAACGTCCGCGGGCGCGACATGGGCAGCTTCGTGGCCGAGGCCCAACGCCGGATCCAAACGGACGTGGACCTGGCGACCGGCTACTACATCACCTGGGGCGGCCAGTTCGAGAACCAACAGCGGGCCATGCAGCGGCTGATGCTGGTCCTGCCGGCGGTCCTGCTGGTGATCTTCATGCTGTTGTACCTCACGTTCCGATCCGCCAAACAATCGTTTCTGGTGCTGCTCATCGTTCCGTTCGCCACCGTCGGCGGGATTGCCGCGCTGTGGCTGCGGGAAATGAACTTGAATGTTTCGGCATCGATCGGGTTCATCGCGGTGTTCGGCGTGGCGGTTCTGGACGGCCTGGTGATGGTTTCGACGACCAACTCCCTGTTGGAACGGGGCCGTCCGCTGCGCCAAGCCATCGTCGAAGGCGCCGTGACGCGGCTGCGCCCGGTTCTGATGACATCGCTGGTGGCCAGCCTGGGGTTCCTGCCCATGGCGCTGGCAACTTCCACCGGCGCCGAAGTGCAGCGTCCGCTGGCCACCGTGGTGATCGGCGGACTGGCCAGCTCCACCATCCTGACGCTGCTGTTGCTGCCGGCTCTATACAGTTGGTTCCTGCCCCGGAAATAGGAGCTTCCCCACCGGCCCATGCCCGGCGAAATGCCGGTAGAAAAAGGATAGGAGCGGCGGTTTCCTAACCGCCGACTTCCGGAGTGTCTGTGAACAAACGCGCAACGTGGGCGATGGGTAATCGCCCCGCCTCTTTTTCAGAAGGGGGGGACTGTTAGTCCCCCCGTCTTCCTCTTCCTCGTTGCGGGGGTTGGAAAACCCCCTGCAGGACGCTGGCGCTGCAGAGGGAGAGGTACCCACGGCGGTATACTCCTTGGATAATTTTAGGGGCACGCCTTGTGCGTACCTTCTTCTGAGGGAGCATTTTCCATGAATCGCAGAAAATTCCTCGCCCTCTCTGGTACGGCCATGACCGCGGGGACCTGGCCCGCGGTTTCCGCACCGGCGGCTCGGGAGCAGCGCCCCGGCTTGTCCGAGGAGTTCCTGCTCGGAGTCGAGTACTACCGGGCGCCCATGCCTCCCCAAGAGTTCTGGGACCAGGATTTCGCCGACATCCGGCGCGCCGGCCTGCGCATCGTCCGGACCTTCTCCTACTGGAACTGGATGGAGCCTCAGCCCGGGAAATACGAGCTGGACGACTTCGACCGGCTTTTCGAGCTGGCGCATAAGCACGACCTCCTGGTCTGGTTCGACATGACGCTGGCCACCCATGGCGCCGCGCCCGAGTGGATGAGGCGCCGTCATCCCGATATGCGTGTGGTGTCGAGCGAGGGAGTGGTCGCGGTGCCCCGGGCCGGAAACGCCGCGCCCCAGGGCCGTCAGTGGCACTGCTACGACCACCCCAAGTGGCGGGAGTATGGAGGCGCCATTCTGAAAACGGTCGTGGACCGCTACAAGGACGCGCCGAACCTGATCATGTGGAGCGTCTGGGACGGGGTGGCGCCGGCGGCCGCGCACTACGGGTTTCCCAAGGGCTGCTATTGCCAGCACTCCATCGCCGCCTACCGCGACTGGCTGAAGCGGCGTTTCAGCCTGGATCAACTCAACCGGAAGCTGCACCGCCGCTACCGGGACTGGGCGGACGTGGAGCCGGCCCGGTCCAATTCGGCCATCGTCGAGATGATGTTGTGGCAGGAATTCCAGAACGAAGACCTGCGGGACCAGGTCCGGTGGCAGGTGGAAGTGGTCCGGAGCCTGGACGACCGTCACGAGGTCCGGGGACACGGGGCGTACTTTCCTCGAATCTGGGACGAGATCAGCGCCCGGGAGTTCGATTCGTGGGGGTTCTCCTCCCGCAGCAACGACTTTCTCAGTGGCGACGACCCCTACCGTTTCGCCGAGACCTGTTTCGCCACGGACTGGTCGCGCAGCATCGGTACCGGCGGCCGCTGGTGGTACGAGGAGATCTACGCCGGGATGAACCCGGGCGGCATACACCATAAACGGCAGACGACTCCCGAGGAGATCAGCGTCAACATGTGGCTGGCGCTGGCGCGGGGAGGCTCCGGCGCCCTGTTCTGGCAGTACCGTCCCGAGTACATGAGCTTCGAGGCTCCGGGTCTGAACCTGGTCTCTCTGGGCGGCGTGCGGCTGCCGCGGCTGGAAGCGGCGGAAAAAACGATCCGGCAGATGGAGCGGGTGCGGCCCCACCTTCCGCTCCGGGTGCCCAGAGCCGAGATGGCCATCGTCTACCACGAGAAGAGCGACCTGCTGCACCGGTTCGGCAAGGCCGGAACGGACTATCGAGAGAGCCTCAGAGGCACCTACCGGACGCTGTGGGAGCACAACATCCCCGTGGACGTGGTCAGTCCCCGCATGGATTGGGACGGCTACAAGCTGGTCTATCTCCCCCGGACGGCCGTCCTCGATGAGGAGCTGGTGGCGAAGATCAGGCGCATCGTCAGTGGTGGCGAGGGTCCCCGCCTGGTGGCCGACGGACCGTTCGGAACCAACGCCGAAAACGGCCGCTTCAGTTTCGATCCGCCCGAGGGTTTGTCCGAGCTGTTGGGCGTCAAGACCCTGGACCACAGCCGGATCACGGCCAAGGAAATCCGCGACCGGACGAATCACTTGCGGCTGGAAGGGGACGAGCTTGCCATCGGCCGGGAGTGCAACTTCATCGGACTGCAGGTGTCGGATCCGGCCCGGGCGATCGCCTGGTACGGCGATGAGGTGGTCGGGATTCAGACCTCCGGCCGGCGCTTCACCTGGATCACCATTTCGCTTTGGGAAGGATTCGAGAATTCCGTGAGAGGCAAGTTGCTGGTTCCGCTGGTGCAGTCATTGGGCGTCGATTCCCCGGTCCGCTCGGAGGGCGATCGGATCATCGTGCAACTGGCCCAGGCCAGGGAGGATGGGGTGCTGATGTTCCTCTTCAACGTGGAGCCACAGGCCGCCGAAACCGAACTGGCGCCCAAGTGGAGCTTCTCGAAGGTTCAGGATCTGATCGGCGGGCAGGCCGTGCCGGTGCGGGAAGGGCGGTTCAACGTCCAGGTTCCGCGCCAGGAGGTGAGGGTCCTGCATCTCAGCTAGCGATACCCTTTGGGGAAGAATCCATGCCATCCGATCCCGAAACGGAATCTCCTTCCAGCCTGAATCGCCGCGAGTTCATCGGCGCCGGTGCAATTGGGACAGCCGCCGCGGCGGCGCCCGCCGCATGCCGGACGGAACCTCCTCAGGAGACCCGGGCGAATCCTCCATCCGTCGCTCCCTTCGAGCTGGACGAGGTCTCCATCCTGGATCTCCAGCGAAGGATGGACTCGGGACAGGAGACGGCTCGCTCCATTGCCGAGAAATACCTGCTCCGCATCGAGGAGATCGATGGCCGGGGTCCGTCGCTCCGTTCCGTCATCGAGGTCAATCCTGAGGCCCTCGCCATCGCCGATTCCCTGGATCGGGAACGGCGGGAGTCCGGTGCGCGAGGACCGCTGCACGGCATTCCCATCCTGATCAAGGACAACATCGACACGGCCGACCGGATGACGACCACCGCCGGTTCGCTGGCGCTCGAGGGTTCCGTTGCGCAACGGGACTCGTTCGTGGCCAGTAAGCTCCGGGAAGCGGGGGCGGTCCTGCTGGGGAAGACCAACCTCAGCGAGTGGGCCAACTTCCGCTCCACCCGCTCCACCAGCGGCTGGAGCGGACGCGGCGGCCTCACCCGGAATCCCTACGCCCTGAACCGCAATCCCTGCGGGTCCAGCTCGGGGTCTGGAGTGGCGGCGTCGGCCAACCTCTGCTCCGCCGCCATCGGAACCGAGACCGACGGGTCCATCGTCTGTCCTTCGACGGCCAACGGGATCGTGGGCATCAAACCGACGGTGGGGCTGGTCAGCCGGACCGGGATCATTCCCATTTCCCAGAGCCAGGATACGGCCGGACCCATGGCGCGGACGGTGGCGGACGCCGTGGCGGTCCTGGGAGCCCTGACCGGAGTCGACCCCGCCGACCCCCACACGCCGGCGAGCCAGGGACGGTCGCACGCCGACTACAGCCGGTTTCTGGACCCTTCCGGGCTTCGCGGAGCCCGAGTCGGACTGGTCCGCCGGCTTCTGGGCTTTCATCCGGACGTGGACCGCATCGTAGAAGAGGCGGTGGCGGCCATGCGGACCCAGGGATCGGTGGTCGTCGATCCCGTAGACATTCCGACTTGGGGACGGTGGAGCGAGTCGGAGCGTGAGGTCATGTACTACGAGTTCAAGGCCGGGCTGAACGCCTATCTGGCCGGACTGGGAGGGTCGCGGCGGGTCACGTCACTGAAGGATCTCATCCGGTTCAACGAAGAGAATGCGGATCGGGAGATGCCCTACTTCGGCCAGGAACATTTCATTCAGGCCCAGGCGAAGGGACCCCTGACCGACAAGAGATACCGGGACGCCCTGGCTCGGAACCATCGCCTGAGCCGAGAAGAGGGAATCGACCGGGTGATGGACGAGCATCGGTTGGACGCCCTGCTGGCGCCCACCGGTGGTCCGGCTTGGGTCACCGACCTAGTGAATGGCGACAGCTACGGAGGGGGCAGTTCCGGCGGCGCGGCGGTGTCGGGCTATCCCAACGTTACCGTTCCTGCGGGGTTCGTCCACGGCCTTCCGGTGGGGATCTCTTTTTTCGGGCGTGCCTGGAGCGAAGGAAAGCTCATCCGGCTGGCGTACGCGTTCGAGCAGGCCACGCAGGCGCGCCGGGCCCCGCAGTTTCGTCCGGCTGCCGTTTAATTGCCCCTTTGAGTAGGGGCATGGGAATGTAGCCCCCTGGGGGCGGGGGTTTGTAACCGCCGATTCCGGAGCGCCAATGAAGAGGGGGACTACAAGTCCCCCCTCCCAGGGGACGAAGAGGGGGACTAACAGTCCCCCCTCCTAATTCGTGGGACGGGGTCGGCGGACGGTTCCGTCGCGCGAGATGGGAATGGGTTCGGCGGCTGGCGTGGCGCCGGGCTCGTGGACGATCCAATCGCCGACGCTTGCTCCCTTCGGCCGGGTACCTGTCGGCCTCCTGGCTCCTTGCAGGAATTTGTCGACGATGACCCCCGCGTGGCTGTTGGGAAAGAAGGTGGTCACGATGGCGGCGATCCGGAGCGGCGACGAGTGTTGGCCGGCGTCCGGAGGGGTACGGACCGGTCCTTTCCGTGTCTGCAAGTCTCCGGTTTCCTTTGCCGATTGGTTTCCATTCGGCCGTGCGCAGGCTCCACCGATCGCCGCCAGGACGGCTGCCAACAGAATTTCGGGAAGCGACCTGCGGATGAACGATGTCTTCCGGATCGTCCCGGGCAGTTCCTATTCCCCTCTAACGGACCGGACTCGCCGGCTTACCTGAACTTCAGCGAGAACAGGTCGGCGTCTTTCATGACGAAGCGGAGCCGCACCGGTTTCCCGGAGATCCGTCTCAGGGGCTCGTCAGTGGTGGCCCGGGAATGCGAACGCTCCCAGCGGACGGTGTGCTCGATTTCATCCCCCCAGATCAGAGGCGATTCCTCCAAGGCAAAGCCCGGAAGCGGATTGCCATCGGCATCCTGAATCTCCAGGTGAATGCTTCCGGCGGCCGACGTGGCGAAATTGAGGACCAGATTGTTCCCCTGGAAGACGAGGGGCTTGGTCAGCAACTCCCCGCCGCCGTAGCCGGCAGAAGCGGACGCAAAACCGTCGGTGCGCAGGACCATCCGCTCCAAGTGGGCGCTGGGAGAGGTGTAATGGCGGGCCACGTAGATCGATATCTCATCGTTGGCAGTGGGCAGCACTCCGGCCGCGATCATGTTGGTGCGATGGACCCAGCTCTTGGGATCCCGCCCCGGCCGCACGAAAGCCTCCATGAAGCGCCGGTCCCAGTGCACTCCGTCCCGGCTGCTCATGAAGACACCTTCCGATACGCCTGAACTGGAGACGTCGGGGTGAAACGTCCTCCACAGAACGAAACGCTTGGGAAAGGCCAGGTAGATGTGCGGCGCCCTGAAATAAGGCCGGGTGGCGTTGGTGTAGAGCTGTTCCCGGGGAGTGTCTCCGTAGTCGGCATACGTGCCCGGCGGCCAGTCGACGAAGTTCCGGGAATGAGAGAACTTGATGGTTCGGACACCGTCCTGACCGATTCGGTAGATGGCCGAGTAAAGCTGCCGCACCGAATCCCAGAAGACCACGTTCAGGGAATCGAATTTTCCGTCGGTGATGATGGGCTCGTCCCGGACCTTGCTCCAGTGGATTCCGTCGGGAGAAACGAAGCCCAGCAGGACCGGTTTGCCGTCGATGTAGCCCGAGCCCACCGCCTTGTATCGCTGCGAATCGGGAGCATCGGGATTACCGTCCTTGAAGGGGGAGAAGTTGTGGCCCCCGGCCCGTTTTCCGCTCCAGACGATGTTGTTGTCCTTGGACCCTTCGAACTCAATCAGCCCCAGAGAGGGACGGGTCCAGTGGATGCCGTCCCGGCTCTCGGCGTAGCAGGCCACCTGCTCATGTTCGGGAATAGGCTTCTCGCCCGGTTTCATCAGCGACTGGATCGTATATCCGGCGTGGCTGCTCCCCCGGTAGTACATGCGGAAGAGGTCTCCGTCCTGGAAGACCGTGTGGAAGGTACTGGTGGTGCCTTCCCAGGGCTTGTCGTGATTCATGACGATGCCCGCCGGCTGTGGCGTCTGAAGCCGGAGGCGAACTCCGTCCATGGACTCGATGACGTAGTCGTCCACGAACAGTTCCAGCCGGGAACCGATCTTGAGCGGAGAAGCGGAATCCGCTCCCGCCGGGACCTGCCCGAATGACACCAGAACCAATACGGTCGCACCTATCGCTCGTTGCATTTCAGGATTCCCCCTCACGTTCAATTGCAATTCCCGATTCTCTTACGCGCTTGAGACCCCCAGCATGATACGGGGAGGAAAAAATGGCCGCACCTGTCCCAAAGCGAAAAAGATCCCGCTTCGCCGTCATCTGCGTCGCTCTCAGTCTCGTAACCGGATCGTTGACCCTGGCGAAACCTGGAAATCGATACAGTCCCTTTCAGTTTGTGCTTGGAGCGAAGGAAAGCTCATCCAACTGGCCTACGCCTTCGAGCAAGCAACATATGTGCGCCACCCACCCGAAGTCCGCCCGACTGCCGTATAGGCTCCTCTTCGCGTGGGACAATGGGCAGCCGCAAGTGTCTCTTCTATTAGAAGGGACAGTCTCTTTTCCCTTTTTTGTTTGAAGGGGACAGTCGGTTTTTGGGAGTCATTTTTCCCGGGCGAGCGGGGTCAGGCGATCCAACTCACGCCCCCCACAACCAGGTCCCACAACTTCCTGAACCACGCGCTGGATCAACTGGTCTGCGCGGTCATCGATTACTCGGAATTGACATGGTCAGAAAAGGCCGCTTGCCTTCAAATAGTCCAGCGTCGCCGCCGCGCTCGCCTCCGGCTGCTCCAGTTGCAGTAGGTGCGTCCCTCCGGGCAGATAGGCGTAGTCCACGGTCGGGATATGATGGAGTTCGGTAGTCGGGAAATAGGTGTACGGGATGGCGGGGTCGGCCCCCATGACCATCGTCGGGCAGGCGAGTGCCCCAAAGTCGATCAACGCCGCATACTGTCCGCCGTACCTGTAGATCCGGGCCTCATATTCGCGGGGACAACGAAGAATGTAGCCGTCCCCGTCCGGGCTTCGGCGCAGCGTCGTCCGGGCCATGAGGCGGCGGACGCCGGGGACGACGTACTGGAAGGCGGGCATGTAATGAAGCACCTCCGCGAAGTCCGCGCGGGTCGGGTACCGGGCCGTGCGCGCAAGCGTCATCGCAGCCGCCCGCCTTGCCACGTCGGGACACTCCTCCCGGGCAGGGCCGAATTCGCACAGCGGCGGATCGAAGAGAACGCGGGCCACGAACTCTCCCCCTCGCGAGGGGGACAGCAGCGAGACCAGGCCCGAGAGAGAATGGAACACGCCGGCCTGCGGCTTCTTCCCGAATCCCTGCTCGATGGCATCCTGGATGCGCAGGTGGTCATCGATGAGTGTGGGCACATGGTGGCTGTGCAACGGCCCGGGAGCATTCCAGCCGTGGTTCCTGAGGTCGTAGAGCACGAGATCGAA
>JAPPLF010000064.1:0-54861 GCA_028874215.1 Acidobacteriota bacterium | reverse complement strand
GCCGTGGCTGAGAACGATGCGCGGGCCGGAGGGATTCCCGTGGCGCCGGAGCGTAGTCACGGCACCGTCGCCCAGGCGCACGTCGTGCATGGCAAGGGGCTCGGGCACCTGCCAGACCTGCGTGCGTTCAGGGTCACTCATGGCGGAGCCGGGCGGGGGTGGATTCAACGCGGGGGAAGTCGCCAGCGAAGGGAGGAACACCCACGGGCTCACCGGCCCAGGGCTCTAATGGGGGTAGCGAGGGGGACCGGACGGCCGGCTCGATTGATGTCAGCCAAGCTTCGAATCCACGTGGGCGATGAGCTTCCCAAGGGTTTCGATCGTGTCGCAATCCTCGGGCGGGATCGAAACGTCGAACTCCCGCTCGACGACCTTGATGAAGGCCACGGCGTTCAGCGCTGATATGCCGGAATTGGCGAGTCCCCGGTCGAGATCGGGCGCGCGGCCAAGGTCCAGGTGTTCGTCGATTAGTGCCACGAGGCGGCTTTCGGTTCCGGCCATCGTTCGGCTGCCCCTCGGTGCGGGGTGGTTGGATGTAACCAGCTTCTAAAGTTAGCGAATTTTTCATGGACGGAACGTTTAAAACGGCTCAAATTTCATGTCAATACGATGTACTTTAGCGGATTCCGAGTCGGCTTTCCGGAGGCGCGTTTGTGACCGTCGAACGGGGGTCACCGTTTAGGTAAGTGGAGCCGGAACGGTATGCACTCCCCTCCTGTCTGAAACGCATCCAAGGTATCTCAGATACCCTATGGAAATCGAGACTGTCCCTTATAGTTAGGATAGGATGTTATCGTGTTCACGCCTCTATAGGTTGTCTAAGCGCCCCTTGTTGGCTCGCAGCTTCTTAAGGCTGAACTTGAGCCGCTGCTTGTTGCCCCCTTGGCGGAGCTCGAGGTCGATGTCCTTCTGGCCTCTCAAGAGTTCTTCATTGCGCGGGAACCTAATGAGGATGTCCCTTTCGATATCGAAGTCCGCCATCTTCGTGGCATTGCTTACGATCCTGAGGTGCATGAAGTAAGCTGGTGGCGTGTCGATCCTGCCCGGACGTACAAACTTGTCCTTGTTTTTGCGCTGCTGGAGGAAGATTTGGCCGCTTCGGTGCTCGTCGATGATGTGAGGAAGGGGATTTAGCGCTCCAAAATCTGGAAACACCATAGCTTGGGCTGACACGTATATGGTGTAATAGCGGTCTGCATCGGCTCGGCAGTCCTTGTAGACCTCCTCTTTCTCTTCATCATTGCGGCGCTCTTCGTGTTGTACGAAAACAGCGATTGCCCAGCAGACATCGTCCGTGAGCCAGACGCCATGTGTTATCGGAGAACCGCTACGGGAAACAACAGCCCCGAATACTTCTCCGAAACTGCCATGATCCGTGACGTGGGCTCGCTTGATGATTTTTCGTGCATCCCCGCGATCCCAGTAGACGCGTTCGTACTCGTCTTCATTGGACGAAAGGAATTGCATCGTGCAGCCAACAACCGCTACTGTCACAGCCACCAGATTTAACAGTGTCCTGTTTCTCCCCAACATGTGTCCGTCTCTCCTCTTCGCTGTGATGATATCGTTTCCGAGGAAAAAACGGGCGAGCGTGAGCATCGAACGAACCTGTGCTCAAGGCTGAGCCACTCGAGTCAGACTAGGTGCTCGGGATTGCGAGCGTTTGGGGCGGTCACCAAGGCCCTCCATGCTCCCGACTGGGAAAGTTCTCCTCGCTCCCCTTTCGCCCGCCCGCTTGGAGGACCTCCCAGGACTTTTTGCTAAACTGCCGAAAGCATGCGTCCACCGGGATCTGGAGATCGAGGCCAGGATCAAGACCTGACGGACCCTTTTGGGAACCCACGAAAACCCCCGATGAGGGTGGTAGGACCGCCGTTTCTCCCTTGGGTGCAGGAGGTCATCTGGGATGAAGAGGTGGCCGTGATCTTCCTGAAGGAATTCTGGCCTCAGGTCGTGGGGGGACCAGCTACCGAAATCGACGTCACCGCTACGTCTGCGAAAGCGCACTCTGGAGATCGGTGGGTCCGGTCGCGAACGGGAACGGTTGCTCCCGAGGATGGTTCAGCCCTCACTGTCCAAAGTAAACGGTTCCTGGAACTGGTCGCTGGATCGCCGCGTCTGGACTTCCGGCTAGTGGGTCCCCGGCCCGCCGATCAATCTGGTTGAAAAGCCCCCCTATGGAGCAAATGGCCCCGCATTTGGCGTGGCCGCCGCATTGGGGCAGGAGGTTTGGGAACCATGGCAGACCCTTTCACCATACGCATCTTTGTGCCGGACGGCGACCCAGAGGGCGTTCTCATTATCGACCGCATGAACTGGACTGGCCTGGTCTTGGTATTCCCGCGCGCCAAGTGGCCCAATATACGGAAAAGACCCGAGATGTTGCGAACCGGTGTTTATGTCCTCGACGGCTACAAGAACGACGAGGACGATCTTCCGACTATTTACGTGGGGCAGGCCGACAGTGTTGGCAGCCGGATCCAATCACACTTCACAAAGAAGGACTTCTGGGATCGGGGTGTGGTGTTTGTCTCTAGCAGTGACGGCCTGAATCGCGCCCATGTGACTTGGCTGGAGCACGCCTTGATCAAAAGGGCGGCAGAAGTGAAGCGCTACCACCTCGACAACGGTAATGCGCCACAGGAACCGGGGCTTAGCGAAGCGGAAAAGGCGGACACGCAGGGATTTCTAAACGAGATCCTACAAATCCTGCCGCTCGTCGGCTTGCGGGCTTTCAAGTACCCGAAGGCAGTCGTTACGCCCCCGCCCCCTGTTCCGCCTGGTGGTGGAGGACCTCTGCCCTCTAAGCAAGACACAATTATCGTACCAGCCCAGAAGAAGGGTTTTGACGACGTGTTCCTGGGCCAGGATTGTTGGTATGCGATCCGCATTTCCGGTGGCATGCTCGACAAGATCAAGTACATCGCCGGATACCAATCCCGACCGGTGTCGGCCATCACCCACTATGCGCCGGTGTCCCGCATCGAGTCTTACGGCGAGGCCGGAAAGTACAAGGTCATCTTCTCGGCAAAGGCGAAGACGGTCGGCCCGATCCCGTATGACGATGCGCCACCTGGGACGATGCAGGGGCCCCGCTATACCAGCATTTCCAAGCTACAGACAGCCACCAAATTGACTGACCTGTTCGGCAAGGGGTGACCATCCGTGCCCATTGTCGGTTTAGCTGCGGCGGCATTCGGTGCTGTCAATGGCCATTGATCGGCTCCCCGGCGAGGATGTCAGAGAGGAACTGCAAGGCGCTCTGGTGGGCTCGTCTGGTGTCGGCCGATACGCTCCCCTAAACGCACAACCAAATGGGGTTGTCAGCCTCGATGCATCGGTGTAATAGAACGGCGTGTAGCGCTCCCAGTCGCCAGATGGTTTCTGACCTTCGGCACTTGATTGACAGGCCGAATTCACAAAGTCTCTGAGCCAGGCAACGGAAGAGGGAAAAGGGAGGGGCGGCTTTCAGGAGCCGATATGGCTGCCTGTTCAGCTGGTCCAACATGAGGAGTCAACCACTCTACCGAGTCCGCGAAGAACCCGGCAAATAACTGAAAACGTTAATGTTCGGTAGTCTTTGACTGTCGGCCAGTTGGGACTAACAGTCCCCCCTTCTGAGAAAAAGGGGGCAATTTCCAATCGTCCAGTCTTCGTCGCCAAGTTTGTCACAACGGAGTGCGGCGGTAGGAAAACCGCCGCTCCACCGGCGACAGGAAAGTCGCTCCCATCCTTTTTCTACCGGCATTTCGCCGGGCATGGGTCGGTGGAGAAGCTCCTAGTTCGTGGGTCGGGGTCGGCGGACGGTTCCGTCGCGCTTGATGGGAATCGGCTGGGCCACGGGCGTGGCGCCGGGCTCGTGGACGATCCAATCGCCGACGCTCGCTCCCTTCGGCCGCGTTCCCGACGGCCTCCTGGCTCCTTTTCCCGGTTGGTACCGGATGGTGGAGAGGTGCGGAGTCAGCACCCGTGTCCCGCCCTGGCTCCGGGAGATCATGGCTGCCTCGAGGATTCCGGTGGTCAGCAGGGTTCGTTCCACGGGGTTGGGAGCGAGGCCCGAGGCGAAGAAGTCCTCGATGTTGAGACCCAGATAACCGAACGCGGCCCGGGCGGGACCCTCGGCGATGTGGTACTCGAGTGCGTCGGTCGATGAGCCGCGTTGCTGGGCGTAGGCGAATTTGCGGACGTAGCCGTCGCCCAGCATCAGGACCGCGGCCTCCAGTCCGTCGACGTATTCCACGAGGAAAACATGGGGATCGTAGACCTGCTTCGGGTCCAGTTGGCCCGGTCCATTCTCGATCCGGCTCAGCGCCTCATTGGCCAGCGGGATTGACCATCGGCCCGCTTCACCGGCGCGCCACACTTCTTCTCCTGTAAGGCATTGCACGGAGCGGACTCCGGTCTCGCCGCCGCGCCGCCGTTCGACGTTGGACTGGAGGACCTCCAGGGCGTGAAAGCCGTACCGCTCCACCATGTGAAATCCGATGACGAGGGCCTGGTCCACCGGCTGACCCAAGGGATGTTCCCAGTTGGGGTTGCGCCAGACGACGGGCAGAGCCGACGCGGCCCAGAGGGGGATATTCTTTGCCTTGGCCGTTTCGTACATCCAGGCCGCATCGTCCCACCGGTAGGAGAGGTGCTTGTCGTTGAAGACCGGGATGGGCCGCCCCGCTTCGCCGATGACTCCGGCGATCTGTTCGAAGAAGTAGCGCCGCGGCAACATCTCCTGGCCCAGTTCCGACCGCGGGTAGTCGCCGTGCTCCCCGATCAGCAACACGGCATCCACCGCCAGTTCATCTCCTCCCAGGGTCAGCGCCGCCCGGATGCTCTCGTACAAGGGGATCTCGAACTCGTAGGCGATCTGGCGGCCGACGTCACGCTCGTGAATCTGGTCGATGTACAGCGAGACGATCGTGGACCGGGGTGGAATGACGCCCTCGTCGGTGGGAAATCCGCGGAGGAACTTGTCGACGATGACCCCCGCATGACTGTTGGGAAAGAAGGTGGTCACGACGGCGGCGATCCGGAGCGGCCGCGAGCGGTTGCCGGTGTCCGGAGGCATAGGGACCGATTCTGTCCGTGGCTGCAAACATCCGGTCTCGATCGTCGATTCGTTTGCGTCCGGTCCTGAACAGGCTGCGCCGAACGCCGCCAGGACGGCGGCCAACAGAATTCCGGGAAACGACCTGCGGATGAACGATGTCTTCCGGATCGTCCCGGCCAATTCCTATTCCCTTCTATTCGACCGGACTCGGCGGCTTACCTGAACTGCAGCGAAAACAGATCGGCGTCTTTCATGACGAAGCGGAGCCGCACCGGTTTCTCGGAAATCCGTCTCAAGGGCTCGTCTGAGGTGGCCCTGGAATGGGAGCGCTCCCAGCGGACGGTGTGCTCGATTTCGTCCCCCCAGATCAGGGGCGATTCCTCCAGAGCGAAGCCGGGGAGCGGTCTGCCCTCGGCATCCTGAATCTCCAGGTGAATGCTTCCGGCGGCCGACGTGGCGAAGTTGAGGACCAGGTTGGTCCCTTGGAACAGCAGGGGCTTGGTCAGCAGCTCTCCGCCGGAATAGTCCGCAGAGGCAGACGCGAAACCGTCGGTGCGCAGGACCATCCGTTCCAAGTGGCAGCTGGGAGAGGTGTAATGGCGGGCCACGTAGATCGAAATCTCATCGCCGGCGGTGGGCAGCACTCCGGCCGCGATCATGTTCGTGCGGTGCACCCAGCTCCTGGGGTCCCGTCCGGGCCGCACGAACGCCTCCATGAAGCGCCGGTCCCAGTGCACTCCGTCCCGGCTGCTCATGAAGACCCCTTCCGATACGCCGGAACCGGAAACGTCCTGGTGAACGGTCCTCCACTGAACGAAACGCTTGGGAAAAGCCAGGTAGATGTGAGGCGCCCGGAAATAGGGCGCGGTGGCGTTGGTGTAGAGCTGTTCCCGGGGAGTGTCGCCGTAGTCGGCATACGTGCCCGGGGGCCAGTCGACGAAATTATCGGAATGGGAGAACTTGATAGACCGGACGCCTTCATGACCGGACCGGTAGATGGCCGAGTAACGCTGCCGCACCGAATCCCAGAAGGCCACGTTCAGTGAATCGAAGTGTCCGTCGGTGATGATGGGCTCGTCCCGGACCTTGCTCCAGTGGATTCCGTCGGGAGAAACGAAGCCCAGCAGGACCGGTTTTCCGCCGATATTGCTCGACCCTACGGCCTTGTATCGTTGCGAATCCGGAGCATCGGGATTTCCGTCCTTGAAGGGGGCGAAGTTGTGCCCTCCGGCCCGGTTTCCGATCCAGACGATGTTGTTGTCCTTGGATCCCTCGAACTCGATCAGCCCCAGGGAGGGACGGGTCCAGTGGATCCCGTCCGGGCTCTCGGCGTAGCAGGCCACCTGCTCATGTTCCGGAATGGGTGTCTCGCCCGGTTTCATCAGCGACTTTATGGTGTATCCGGCATGGCTGCTGCCCCGGTAGTACATGCGGAAGATGTCGCCGTCCTGGAAGACCGAGTGGTAGGCGCTGGTGGTGCCTTCCCAGGGTTTGTCGTGTTGCATGACGATGCCCGCGGGCTGCGGCGTATGAAGGCGGAGGCGAACGCCGTCCATGGACTCGATGAGGGCGTCGTCCACGAACAGCTCCAAACGGGACCCGATGTCGAGCGGAGAGGTGGAATCCGCTCCGGCCAAGACCTGCCCGAATGACACCAGAATCATGACGGTTACAGCTATCGCTTGTTGCATTTCAGGCGTTCCCCTCCCTCTCATTTGAAAATCCGGTTTCTCTTGCGCGCTTGAGACCCCTATCATGACACGGGGAGGAAAGAAATGGCCGCAACTAATCCAAACCGGAAGAAATTCCGGCTCACCGTTATCTTCGTCGCTCTCGGTCTCTTGACCGGATCGTTGACCCTGGCGAAACCCGACATCGAGATCACCACGCCGATGCCTCCGCCGGCCTGGGCCATGGCCCAGTGGGCGCTCATCGATTCCAACGCCGAGGCGGCGTCCGTGGCGGCCGACAAGTACGTCGACGTCCGCGGTTGGATGCGGATCACCCCCAACTGGGGGGCCATGGACGGCCCCGACGACGTCACCGAAACCTATCGCGATCTGCCCATCCTCTACATGCTGGGGGGGCCGCCCGAGATCCTGGCCTTGCACAAGAAGATCTGGGAAGGACACCTCGACCAGTTCACGGAAGCCCGGGAACCCCTGGTGGCGGCGGCCAAGGACGGCATGTTCTACCGGGAGTTCTGTCCGCAACTCGACTGGGAGCACACGGGCGAAGGGATGGCTCCCTGGTACTGGTACGGTCTCGCCCGCCCTCAGGACCCGCAATACCTGATCCGGGCCCGGCGCTATGCCGGCTTCTACATGGACGAGGACCCCGAGGCTCCCAACTACGACCCGGAGAAAAAGATCATCCGCAGCCTGTTCAACGGAAGCCGGGGTCCGCTGTTGACGCCGGCCACGGAGTATCACTGGGGTGGGAACCCGCGGCCCCGTCACGACCCCCGGCCGGGGCAACCCCCGAGAACGGAGCGCTGGACCCGGATGGGATACACGGTCAACCTGAGCGGCGACCACCCCCAGAACATGCTGGCCACGAACCTGGCCATGACCGCGTACATGTTGACCGGGGAGGAGAAGTACCGGGACTGGATTCTGGAGTACGTCGACGCCTGGGTCGATCGGGCCGCCCGCAACGGCGGCAACCTTCCCAGCAACATCGGCCTCGACGGGTCCATCGGAGGCGAGTGGGACGGCAAGTGGTGGGGCGGAGTCTACGGATGGAACTTCCGTCCCAAGTCGGCCGACGGATCGGACAATCCGGGCAACAACTACGTGATGCGGGGCGCCCGGGTCGGTTTCGGCATCGCGTTCATGCTCACGGGCGACCGCAAGTACGTGGACACGTTGCGAGCGCAGATCGAGAACATGTACGCGGCGCAGAAGGTCATCGACGGACGCCTCATGGTCCCGCACAAGTACGGCGACGACGGTTGGTACGCCTACATCGACAACAGCAACCGCCGCGGCGGGAACGTCAATTTCTGGTCGCTCCCGGAGTTGACCGACATCTACACCTGGACCCTGGAGGAGTCCGACCTGCCCCGGGTCGCGGAAGAGCCCTGGGTCCGGTACCTGCGGGGTGATGACCCGGACTTTCCCATGGAGGCGATGGCGCATGATCTGGACGTGATCCGGAGGCAGGTCCAAAAGGTGCGGGAGGATACCCGGACGACGGACACCCGGCAGGCTCCCGACATGCCGGTGGTCACCTCCGTCAGCAGCCTCCACAACCTCATGCTCGGGGCCAACGATCCGGGCAGCGGCGGCAACGTGGTGCACGCGCAGCTTCGCTATTTCGACGCCGGGGAGCGGCGGCCGGGCCTGCCCCGGGGGGTGGGTGCGCTGGTCGAAAAGATCGGTCCCGCCGGCGTCACCCTCGTCCTGGTCAATACCAACCCGGTGGAGAGCCGCGAGCTCGTAGTTCAGACCGGCGCCTACGCCGAGCACGACGCCGTGGCGGTTACGGTCGATGGCCGCCGGATCGAGGTGGGGGACTCCAGGTTCACCGTCCGCCTGGACGCCGGCGCCGGTTCACGTCTCTCGATTCAGATGAAGCGCTACGTGAACCCACCGACGTTCGCGTTTCCGTGGGACCGGAGCGGCGGTCTCTGACCGCCGAACCGGAGGGGCGGTTTCCAACCGCCCTGTCACCGTATGCAATGAAAAAGTTAGCGCAGGAAAGATTGGGAGACAGGAATGGGCGACAAGGATGTCGCCCCTCCGAAGGGGGGACAGGAATGGCCCCCCTCCAATCGGAAAACTAGTCGATGGCGGCGGCGTGACGGCCCGCGGCCGGATCCCCCGCGGCGTGGATGACTCCCTTTTCCCGGTCGATGAAGAGCATCACCGGCCGGGCGATGAAGCCGTCGGTGGTGGTCAGCCGGTGCCCCTTTTGCTTCAATTCCTCCTGGACCTGGCCGCCGACACCGCTGTGGACCCGCAGGCTTCCCGCCTTGACGAATGCCTCGTCTCGGTTCGGATTGGGATCGAAGGAATTCTGGAGGTGGTCCGTGTTGAAGCGGGACGCCGTCACCGCCTGGTCCGGAAGCATGCCGAACTCCACGTGATTCAACAGCACGTTCAGCGTGGTCTGGTCCTGGAGGTCTCCTCCCGCCACGCTGATGGCGATGACCGGCTTGCCGTCCCGGGTGACCAGGGTGGGCGTCAGGGTGATGCGGGGCCGTTTGCCCGGCTGGATGCGATTGGGATGGCCGCGGGTCGTGTTCAGGCTCCGGAGCCGGTTCCCCGTGGTGACGCCCGAGGGTCCCGGAACGTTGCCCGAAAGGTTGCAACTGGGGGTGGCGGCCACCACGTTGCCCCACTTGTCCGCCACCACGCAGGTGGTGGTGTCGCTGATGGGAATCCGGTTCGGGTTGTCGCCGGCCCGCATCATGCCCTTGAGGGGTTTCATGTGGTACGGGTCTCCGGGACGGCGCTCCAGGGACGCCCGGTTTGGGTCGATCAGTGTGCGGCGGACCCGCGCATAGTCCCGGGACAGGAGGGTCTTCATGGGGACCTGGGCGAAGAGGGGGTCGCCGTAATATTCGTCCCGGTCGGCGAAGGCCAGCTTCAACGACTCGGTGAGGGTGTGGATGTAGCTGGCGGAGAGATGCCCCATCTGCTTCAGGTCGAACCCCTCCAAGAGCCTCAGTGCCTGGCACAGGGCCGGGCCCTGGGTCCAGGACGGGCACTTGTAGACGGTGTATCCCCGGTAGTCCACCGAAACCGGATCTTCGACGCGGGTGACGTGAGCGGCCAGATCCTTCTTTCGGAGGAAGGAGCCGGTGGCGATGTACCATGCCTCCAACTCGTCGGCCACGTCCCCTTTGTAGAAGCGGTCCCGGGCCGCCGTCAGCTTCTCCTCTCGGGTTCCGGTAGCCTTCTGTTCCGCTTCAACGAGTTTCCGGAAGGTGACGGCCAACTTGGGATGCCACTCTTCCGATCCGGCGTCCAGGACCTCCAGCACCGGGGCCGACGCTTCCTCGAAGGACTTGGTGCCATACAGCTTCAGGGCGGTGATGCAAAGGTCCACGGCCCCGGGCGTCGGGGCGGCCTTCATGCTGCCCTGGGCCGGAATGGTGTTGGTGTAGTACCAGTCGATGGCGGCCTGGTCCAGGGGGGCGCGCCCCAGGCCGGAGAGAACCTTCACCTCTTTCTTCTCGGCGTCGTAGATGAGGAACGGGATCTCGCCGCCGATGGCGAACATCCCGTAGTCGGTCACCGAGAGCGCCAGCAGCGTTGCGGCCGCCGCGTCGGCGGCGTTGCCGCCCGCTTCCAGCATCCGGATGCCGGCCGCCACCGCGTCGGGATGCCCGGCCGCCACGGCGCCTCCCTTGCCCGAGGCCTTCCAAGTGATGTGGCCCGATGCCCAGCCGGTCGCCAACAAACACGCCAGGACCCCCGGCAGAATCAACAAAATCAACGTCGAGTTGCGCATGATCCAATCTCCCATCCGGCTCCGGTTGTACACCAGGAGACGGGCTCCGGCAAGACAGGAGCTTCCCCACCGGCCCATGCCCGGCGAAATGCCGACAGAAAAAGGATGGGAGCGGCGGTTTCCTAACCGCCGAACTGGAGCGGCGATTTCCAATCGCCGAACTGGAGCGGCGATTTCCAATCGCCGAACTCCCGTGTGACATTATTGGCGACGAAGACTGGGTGATTGGAAATCGTTCCTTTTTCTCAGAAGCTTCCTCACCGGCCCGATCCGGCGGATGCCTGGGAGAAACAGGCATCGTGTTCATCCGGCTCCGTCTTCCCCTGCGTGTCCATCTCAATTGCCGAGTCGTCTGGGCGTAATCGACCAGTCTGTCTTCACTCTTTCCTCACTCTTTCCTCACTCCTCTTTACTCTTTCCTCAGTTTCTTAGAAGCTTCCCTATCGGCCCGGGACGGCGGACGCCCGGCAGAAAAAGGAAAGGAGCGGCGGTGTCCGGGTCGCGTCCTATGCTTAGATTCGCCGAAGAACTGATTCTCCTTCTGCTCGACAAGGACACCGGCGCGCTCGCCCCGATTCCGGATCGATCCCTGCGGTGCGCCCTCGCCGGGTCCGTGCTGATGGACTTGGCGCTGGAGAATCGCATCGATACCGATCTTGAGCGCCTCTTCCTGGTCGATTCCACCCCCGTTGGCGACGGCCTGCTCGATCCCTGCCTAAGGTCGATCGCTTCGGCCGCCGAGACCCGGGACCCGGCCTACTGGATCGACCGCATGGCCGAACCGGCGCATGCGGACCAGGTGCAGAGGAGGGCTTTCGACCGTCTCGTCGAGCGGGGCATCGTAGAGCGAGAGACGGGCGGACTGCTTGCGGTGACGCGCAGGGTCGTCCGGTCGCGCCGGTATCCACAGGTGGACGGCGACGCCGGACGTGAAGTCGAACTGCGGCTCATGACCGGTCTCTTCTCGGAGGAGGTTCCGGCTCCCCGGGATGTCATGTTGATCGCGCTCGTGAATGCTTGCGGAATCTTCGGACGGTTGCTCTCACCCGGAGAAATGGCCGAGGTCCGGGACCGGATCGAACTCATCTGCAAGATGGAATTGATCGGCCGGACGGTCTTCGCAGCGATCCGCAAGGCGGGCGTTCCCGGCGTCGAGTCCGTCAGGCGGCGGAGGCCGGCCCTGAGTTCCCCGGCGGCTCGGACTCGGGCGCTGGCCGCCATACCCCGCGCCGACGGGGGTGGACTCCCCATCGTGGGCAACGCGTTCGGCATGATGGGAGATCCGGTACCCTACCTCGCCCGGCAATACCGCGAAATCGGACCGGTCTTCCGCCTCCGCGCGTTTTCGCACTCGTTCACGGTCCTCGCAGGTGCGGAAGCCAACATGTTCCTCCAGCGCCACGGCAGGCTGCACCTTCGCAATGTTGAATTCTACTCCGGTATGACGCGGGCCCTGGGCGCTCACCGGTTCGTCCTCGGGATGGACGGCGCCGAACATTTCCGCCTCCGCAAGGCTCTGGGGCACGGCTATTCGCGAAGGTATTTCCTCGACCGCATCGATGACGCAATCGAGATCGTGGCCCGGGAGATCGGCGACCTGCCCGAGCGCGTGCCGGTGCCGGCCTTGCCGGTGTTGCAACGCACCATCGCCAAGCAAATCGGAGTGCTCTGTACCGGTGTCCAGACAGACGAGTATCAAAGGGACCTCCTTGCATACGTGGACCGGATGATCGCGGTCACGACGAAGCGCCGTCCGGGGTTCACGATGCGAACACCGCGCATGCGGCGCTTGCGCGCCCGGATGGATGCACTGTGCGAGCACCTCGTGAGATTGCACGAAGCCGACCGGCCCCGGGGGAAGGCGAATCTGATCGACGATGTCTTGGCGCTGCACCGGGCCGACCCGCAGTTCCTGCCCGAAACGGAACTGGTGTCCGCCTGTATCGGACCTTTCATCGCCGGCCTGCACACCGCAGCCAGCGTCGCCACATGCATGCTGTACGCGCTGCTCAAGCACCCCGAGACGCTGGCGCGGATGCTCCCCGAGGTGGACGAGCTGTTCGCCGGCGGCGGTCCCACGGCCGGGAAGCTTCACGCGATGGATGTCACCCACCGCGTGGTGATGGAGACCCTGCGGCTATATCGAGTCGCACCGGTGCTGGTGCGAACGGTGGTCAACACCTTCGAGTTTGCCGGGTTTCTGATCCCGGCTGGCACGACGGTCATGTTCGCCACCACCGTGCCGCATGTCCTGCCGGAATACTTCCCCGACCCGGAACGGTTCGACATCGACCGCTACGCGCGGGAACGCGCCGAACACAGGGTGCCGGGAGTGTACGCACCTTTCGGCTTGGGCACGCACCGCTGCCTGGGCAGCGGCTTCGCGGAGGTCAGCCTTGTGCTGACGCTCGCGGCCATGCTGCACGGGGCCGAAATCACCATGCATCCGCCCAGCTATCGACTGAAGCTGAGCTATTCTACGGTGGCGTCTCCGAAATCCAGCTTCAAGATCGTCATTACCCGCCGCCACTGAGATGGCTCGCCGCCAATCATGAGGAATTTCGGGCATGGCCAACTCCAGCGAATCTCAACCGCATCTGTTCGCAACCTCGCCGCTGTCCCTGTGGTGGAGCCTCATACGCGAATACGGCGGTGTAGAGCGGCGGTACTGGGGAAAGTTTGCGGGCATATTAGCGACGAGTACCCTCACGGCACCGTTGCGGCTCCTTGAGAGGCTTCGCTACGGCCTCCTGGTGGCGCATGATCCCGATCTGGGGTACGTGTCGACCTTTCATGCAGTCGCGGCCCCCTTCTTCCTGATCTCGCGCGGGTGGCTGGAGCGGCTCTTGGCCGGACGGCTCCCGTCGAAACGCCCGATGGACAATGTTGCGGTGTCCCTGGACCTCCCCCAGGAAGAGGAACTGGCCGTTGCCGCCGTGTCCCGGCTTTCGTCCGTGCACCAGCTCTCGTTTCCGGGGCGGGCAAGGGAAATCGTGGCGAAGATGGGGGCCATGCGGCTGACCGGGGCCGAGATGAGGGAGTGGCGGGACAGCTATCTGCACGTGCTGCGCAAGGCCACGCTGGCTTCGGAGGGACGCCGGCTGGTGCTCAAGTCGCCAGCCAACCTGGGCCGGACCGCCTTGCTGCTTCGACTGTTTCCCGACGCGAAATTCATCTTCGTCGTGCGCAATCCGTATGTCGTGTTCCTTTCCACGATGAAGCTCTTCCGTACTCTGATTCCCATGTACCGGCTTCAGGATGTGGACTGGGACGATATCGAAACCTCGGTGTTTTCCAACTACGTTGAAATGACCCGCCGGTACATGCACGACCGGGCGTCGATCCCGAAGGGGAACCTGATCGAAGTGCACTTCGAGGACATCGAGGCGGATGCGATGGGCGTCCTGAAACGCATCTATGCGGCGTTGAGTTTGCCGGGTTGGGACCAGGCGCGAGAGCCTGTCGAAAAATACCTCGGGACATTATCCGGCTACCGCAAGAACCGTTACCTGTTCGATCGGCCCCTGATTGACAAGGTGGACCGGGAGTGGCGGTTCGCCGTGCGTGAATGGGGCTACGAACCGCCGAACACAATGGACTGACCGCGGCGATAGGGCATCTGTCCCCCGCTTCGGTTGCCAGCGATCCCTGGCCATGGGCCACGTTTGGAACGAAAGAAACCCCGGCGTGGGGGACAAGAAAGTTCCCCTAGCGAAACCGAATCGAGTAGAGGTCGGCGTCCTGCATGACGAACCGGAGCCGAATCGGCTTGCCCGAGAGCGGGCCGACGCCGGGACCCTTCTTCCAATGAACCACCCGTTCCAGATGATCCCCGAAGATCTCGGGACAGTCGTCCAAAGTGTAGCCGGGGAGCGGTTTCCCCCCGGTGTCCTGGATCTCCACCCGGACGCTCCCGGCGACCGACGTGGAGAAGTTCATCTCCAGCCGGTCGCCGTCGAACACCAGGGGCCGGGTGGTGAACTCGCCACCCTTGGCGGGAGCGTTGACGGAGACGAAACCGTCCACACGAAGGACGAAACGGCGCAGATTGGTGTATGCCCCTCGCCAGTAGTGCTCCGTGGCGTAGATGGAGATTTCATCGGGTGCGCCCGGCAGGTCCGACTCGGTCTCGATCAGCCCCCAGTTCTGGTAGTTGTCGCCGTAGACCCAATTGTCGGTGTAGCGCAGCCCCGGACGGATGAAGGCTTCCCCCCAGCGATGGAACACCTGGCCGTCGCGGCTGCTCATGAAGAGCCCGTCGGTCAGGGCGGTCCCGTACCGCTCCGAACTCACCTTTCTGCCTGACGCCGTGGTGTAGTTGCGGACATTGGCCCGCGCCATGCGCTCCTCCAGCTCCGGCAGCGCCCTCATGGCGTCGGACCAGCCCCGGTCCAGGTAGCGGGCCGGAAAGCCCAGGTAGATGTGGGGCGCCCGGTAGTAGGGAATGATGTTGTTGGTGTAGAGCTGCTCGGGCGGCGCCCCGGGGTATTCCAACCACTCCCCCGGCGTCCAATGGATGAAATCCCCGGAGGTCGCGGTCTTGATGTCCCGGAGGCCGTCCCTGAAATCCCGGTAGTAGGCCCGGTAATGGCCCTTCCGGTGGTCCCAGAAAGCCAGGTTGTGGCTGTCGAACGCCCCGTCGGTCAGGACCGGCTCGTCTTGGACCGGGGACCAGCGGATGCCGTCCGCCGACTGGGCGGCCATGAGGCCGCCGTTGCCGTTGTAGAAAGCCTTGTATCGCGCCTCCGGGGCGCAATCGGGATTGGTGTCCTTGAACGCTCCCCAATTGTCCAGGTTCTCACTGGCCCAGACGATGTTGTTCCGCTTGGAGCCGTTGAACTCGAACCGTCCCACGTCCGGTCTGACCCAGTTCTTGCCGTCCTTGCTCTCGGCGTAGCCGATGAAGACATCGTGGACGGGAATGCTCGAAGGCTCGTGAGCCCAGGAGTCGTAATACATCCGGAAGCGGTCGCCATCGCGAAAGATGGAGTAGTAGTTGCAGCCATTCCCCTCCCAGAGCTTGTCGTGGTGCAAGACGATCTCTTTGGGCATGGGATGGTGCATTTGCAGGCGGACTCCGGACTGCTCCTGGATCAGGAAGCCGCCGACGAACAACTCGCGCTTCGAGCCCATGTCGTAGGCGGAGTGCTCCCCCGCCGCGCTGGGAATCCAAAGCTCCAGAACGAAGATGAGGACCGCGAGGCTCCGGAATGCGGTTCGACAGGCCAAGTTGCTTGAGATCATCGACTTCCTCCCCGGCTGTTCCAAGCCCTTATCGTACACGTCCGGCTGCCGGCAATTCGCTCAAATGCCAGTTCGTAATTCTTGATTGCCGCCAGTATGATGGCGCGCATGAACGTGGGGGTGGTGGGCGCCGGCATTTTCGGTCTGGCGGCAGCGCTGGAGCTTCGGGACCGGGGCCACCGGGTGACCGTTCTGGAGCAGGAGGGGATTCCCGGACCCCGGGCCAGTTCCAACGACGTCTCCAAGGTCATTCGCCGGATCGGCTACCAGCACGAAACCTACGTCGAGCTGGTCGAACGCGCCGGGCGCCGGTGGAGGGCGTGGCAGGAACAGATGGGCGGGTCGTTCCTCTTCCGGACGGGACAGGTGTCGATCGTCAGCGGGTCCTCCCACTACATTTCCCACTATCGGACTTGGTCGGGCCCGGACCTGACCGAGGACAGCTCCCAATACCTGACTGTGCAGGAAGCCCGCGTCCGGTTTCCCCATTTCCATTTCCATGACGACGACAAGGTTCGCTACGACCCATGGACCGGTTACCTTCGCAGCGGACAGGCAGTGGCCGATCTGGCCGGTCTGGCCCGGGCCCGGGGCGTGGAGGTCCGATCCGAGTCTCCGGTCACTGAACTGGAAGATACCGAAAACGGAGTCCGTCTCCGGTGCGGTGGCCAGACCCTGCTCTTCGATCGGGTCGTGGCGGCCGCGGGCGCCTGGATCGTCCGTCTCTGGCCGGCGCTTGCCGAATCCCTCTACCTGACCCGCAACCAGATGGCGTTTTTCGTCCCCCGGGACCCGGAGCTCTTCAGCCGGCAGAACCTGCCGGTCTGGTCCGTGAACACGGGGAAGGAGGCCTGGTACGGGTTTCCCATGCTGGTGGAGGGATACGTCAAGGTCGCCGACGATCTCAAGGTGGACGAGACCCACCCGGAAGTGGAGCGGACCAACACCCGGCGCTTTCTCGAAATGGTCTCCCGGTTCATCGAGGAGCGCATGCCCGGCCTGCACGGCGCCGAGATGGTGGGCGGGCGTTCCTGCCTGTACACCAACACTCCCGACGACCACTTCGTCATCGACTGGGCCCCGGGCGCGCGGCGGATCCTGATCGCCGGTTGCGGCAGTGGCCACGGCTTCAAGTTCGGCGGCTCCATCGGGCCCGTCATCGCCGACGCACTGGAGGAAAAGCACAATCCCCTGGGAGAACTGTTTCGGATCGGCGCCCGTTTCGATTGAGAGCCGCTTCGCAAAGAGTCCATGACCACGCGGGGGAAATCGCCACGAGAGGGCATGAAATGAGCGAGCGGGCCAGAGCACTTTACGATGGCGCCATCGTCATCGATGGTCTGAATGTGAGCAACTGGGACAGCCCGGCGGTGTACGCGAGCCTGCAAAAGGGCCGCATCACCGCCATCAGCGCCACCCTGGCGACCTGGGAGGGCTTTCAGGAGACGATGGACGCCGTCGCCGGCTGGCTGCGCCGGTTTCGGGAGCGGGACGACATCGTCCAGGTGAAGTGCACGGAGGACATCCGGCAAGCCAAGCGGTCCGGCCGCACCGGCGTCATCCTCAGCTTCCAGAATGCGTCGCCCATCGAGAACGATCTGGATCGGCTGGCGCTCTTTCACGCGTTGGGAGTCAAGGTCATCCAGCTCACGTACCACGAGCGGAATCTGTTGGGCAACGGTTGCTTCGAGCGCCGCGACGACGGCTTGAGCAATTTCGGCGTGGGTGCGGTCCGGGAGATGAACCGCCTGGGGATCCTCATCGATCTCTCCCACGTGGGGGACCGGACGACGCTGGAGGCCATCGAGGTTTCTGAGAAGCCCGTGACGGTCACCCATGCCAACGCGCGCGCCTTCTACGACCATCCCAGGAACAAGCAGGACGAGGCGCTGAAGCGGTTGGCGGCCAACGGTGGCGTCGTGGGGACGACCCCCTTCTGCAATTTTTTGCCGAAGCGGTTCGAGTCCACCCTGGAGGACTACATCGACGCCGTGGACGACATGGTGCAGCGGGTCGGCATCGATCACGTGGCGGTGGGGACCGACAACACCCAGGACCAGCCGCTCTCCTTCTGGCGTTACATCACCTCCCAGCAGGGGACCGGCTACCCGTCTACGTTCAGCGACACGTCCCTGGACTACCTGAACCTTCCCTTCCAGCCCAAGGATCTGGAGGGGCCGCACAAGTTCCCCAATCTCGCGGATGCCCTGCTGAACCGGGGGTATTCGGACGAGGACACTCTGAAGATCCTGGGCGGGAACTGGATGCGGATCTTCGAAGAAGTGTGGTAGCCGGCCATCGAATGGGCCACCCGGCCCGGGGACTCGACCCATGAATGAGAGTGGAGGCGGCGGTCTTCCCGACCCGGGAATCCTGTTCCGGGCCCGGGACAGCATCTACGCCTCCGACCTGCTGCTCGCCGCCGCCGTCCACCTGGACCTGTTCTCCCGGCTGGAGACCCGGGTCATGGACCGGCACGCGATCTGTTCCGCGCTGGGAATCCAAGACCGCCCGGCGGACGTGATGATGACGCTTTTCACCGCCATGGGCCTGGTGCGCCGCCGGGACCAAGGCTTCGTATTGACGTCGCTCTCCAGGACCTTCCTGACCCGAGGCTCCCGGCGCAGCCTGCTTCCTTACTTTGCTTCGTTGGGGACGCGGTCCGTCTGCCGGTCGATGGTGAACGTGCTCCGCACCGGCGAACCGGCGAGCTGGGCCGACGGCAGCCGGCAGGAGTGGGTGTCCGCCATGGAAGATGCGGAATTCGCCGGGTCGTTCACGGCCGCCATGGACAGCCGGGGCGCCTGGTTCGCTCCTCTCCTGGCCAGGTGCCTGAATTGCCGGGACCGGACGCGGCTGTTGGACATCGGCGGCGGGTCGGGAATCTACGCCTGCCATCTCGTGCTGGAGCACCCGCATCTTGAGGCGTCGATTCTGGAGAAACCACCCGCAGACGCCGTCGCGGGCGGCTTCATCGAGACCATGGGCCTCTCCCATCGAATCGGGATCGTCGCCGGCGACATGTTCGACGGGATACCCTCCGGATACGACGTTCACCTTTTCTCCAACGTGCTGCACGACTGGGACCGGGGCAATGTCGAGCGTGTCCTCGCCCGCTCCTTCGAATCGCTCATGCCCGGAGGGCTGATCGCGATTCACGATACGCACATCAACGCCGGCAAGACCGGACCCCTGGAGGTCGCCGAATACTCGGTGCTGCTGATGTATTCGACGGAGGGGAAATGCTATTCGGTATCGGAGATGAACGGCCTGCTTGAGGCCACCGGCTTCGTTGACTTCCAATTCGTCCCGATGAAGTGTCATCGGAGCCTGATCACGGCGAGAAAACCTTGAGCCGGGTGTCGTCTTGTTGCTGCCGGAAGTCGGCGGTTTGGAATCCGCCGCTCCTGGGCCTCAGAAGTTCAGCCGGAGAGACACCTGAAACTGCCTCCCCAGGAATCTCGAGGTGAACGAGAACGGCTCCGTCACCGCTCCCCGGCGTCCCTCGTAGGAGGACGGGAGTTCCTCCAGGGTCAGCCTTCCCACGGTCCCGTTGACCTTCCTCAGATTGGTGCGGTGGAACATGTTGAAGCCGTCGATGACGACGTCCAGGCTCTTGCCCTCGAACAGGGAGAACCGGCGCTTCACGCGCATGTCCACGGTGAAGTAGTCGGGTCCGATGCCGACGTTCCGGCCCACTCCCCAGGGCCGGTGGGTGCTGGTGTGGCGGTCCCCCACATTGTCGTATCCGGCGAGGAGATTGAAGGGGGCGAAGGAGCGTTTGGTGACGATCCCGGAAAGGGTCAGGTCGCCGAACAGGTTGTTTCGCAATCCTCGACCCCGGCCCGCCTTCCAGGGGAGATTCCCGATGGTCCTCAGGACGAAGCGGTGACCGCGGTGGAAGGAGGACAGGGCTCGTTCCGCCTTTGCGTCCCACTGCAGATGAGGCTGGAACGCCGAGTTGAAGTCGGTGTTCTCGTCAATGGCCTTGCTCCAGGTGTGATGCGCCGAGATGGTGAGAATCTTCGAAAAACGCTTTTCCAGTTGCAGGAGAAGGGCGTGATAGAAGGAATTGGCCCAACTGCCGTACCTGTTGTCCTGCAGCAGGTCCGGGCGGTGGAATCCGACAATGGGCCGTCCCCGGGCGTCGGTCCCGGCGCGATAGACGTTGACGTCGAGAGAGCGGACCACGTGGACGCCGCGGTTGAAGTTGTATCCGGCCGAGAGTGCGAAGCCTCCCAACTCCCTCTGAACCTCCAGGCTGGCCTGCTGGGCGTAGGGGTTCACGATGTCGTCGGCCACATCGAACCCGACGCGGAAGGGCAGGTCGCGGGCCGGAACCAGACCGTGCAACGCCAGATCCTCGGCTGAGATCCGCCGCCGGCCCAGGACGCCCAGGTCAAGGAGCGACCGGTAGATCTGCGACGACGTGAGGGGCTGTCCCGTCAGTGAACTTTCGATTCCCGGGATGCCGGTTCGCGGGACGTAGACTTGGAGGATCTGCTGGGCTTCCTCTCCGAACAGGTCTTTGATGTGCGTGATCTGGCGGTTGATCCGCGCGAAAAAGATTCCGTAGCCGCCACGCACGACGGTCTTGGGATTGGGGCTCCAGGCGAATCCGGCCCGCGGCCCGAAGTTGTTGTTGTCCTGGGGAAACCCCGCCTTTCGGAAGAGGTCGTAACGCACTCCCAGGGTCAACAGGAAGCTCTGATGGACCCGCCACGAGTCCTCCACGAAGAACCCGAAGGAATTCGCCCATCGGGTCCAGTGAGGATCGCCGAAACCCTGCTGGTAGGCGAGGGGCAGGCCCAGCGCGTAGGCCTGAAGCGAGGTCATGGGCTCGTCGACCGCCGCCGCCAACTGGGGAGAATCGGAACGCAGCAACGACTCCCTGATCGATCGGGAAGCGCCGCTGCCGACCTGGTCGTCGATCGCAGCCGAAAGGGGCACGCCCTCCCCGAAGACGAATCGCCCGCTGAAAAAGGTTTCGGAACGGCCGCTGTCGTAGAAGGTGTAGATGTCCGCGCCGAACTTGACCGTATGTTTGCCCGAGACGTAGGTGAAGTTCTGCCGCGCTTGCCCCATGCGCTCGATGTTCCGGATCGGCAGGATCAGATCTCTTCCGAATTGGCCGAATCCGTTGATGTCGATGGCGGGGCCGTAGGGGTCGGTGGGTTCGATGCCGAAGTCGTGGTACGCAAATCCCAGCCAGGTCTCGCCGATCCACTTGGCGCCCATCACAAGGCTGTTGCCGAGTGCCAGGGAGAAATCGTTCAGGTGCTTGTCGCGTCCGCGGTTCCGGGCCACCAGTGCTCCGAAGTCGGTGTTCTCGCTGTCCTGACCCGTCCAGTTTCCGCGCAGGAAGAGATTGTGTCCGGGCCCGAACGCGTGGTCGAAACGGCTCATGAACTGCTGGCGCTCCTCCGCGAAGGGGAAGAGGCCGCTGTTTTCCTCGAACAGGGACACCACGTGGGAGTCGTTTCCCGGAATCAATGAGGTTGAGAGCAGTCGTGCCAGCGATCTGGCGTGGGGTGGGGACGCGCCGTTGGCGAGGGCTTCGGCCAGGGCCTGTTGCGAGGGTGTCAGTTCGTAGAGAAACGCCTCGCTCCTGAGCAGGGGAACGTATCCCATCTGGTGGCGGTCGAGACGCTCGTACGCGCTGAAGAAAAACGTCTTTCCGGGCACGATGGGACCGCCGAAGGACGCCCCGCTCTGAGCCCGGGTGTATTCCCAGCCATCCGGAATGCTGGGAATGTAGGCTTGAAAGCGGCGGTTTCGCAGAACTCCGAAAATGGATCCGCGGAAATCGTTGCTTCCTCCTTTGGTAACGATGTTGATGGCTCCCCCGGGCGCCCCGCCCAGTTCGGCGGAGAACGAGTTCCGGTTGACCTGGAACTCCCGCACCGCGTCCTGGCTGATGGAGGACCGGACGCCGCCGGTGGCGTAGTTGTTGTTCAGGCCGTCGATGGTGAAGGCGTTGCCGCGGCCGCCGCCGCCGCCGATGCCGAGGCCCGACGCGGGGGCCGGGGCGAGCCGATGGTCTTTGTCATCCGCGACGTAGCTCGAGTCGACGACACCGGGGATCAGGAGGGCCAGGGCCAGATAGTCGCGGCGGTTGATGGGAAGGTCCTCGATGCTGACGGAGTCGATGTGGTTGGACTGCTGGGTCTTGTCGTGGGAGACGATGGTTCGCGTTGCCTCGGCGGTGATTTCAATCGCCGCGGCGGCCGCCGCCAGCTCCGCGGAGAAGGTCCGGGTCTCTCCCACCCGCACCTCCAGATCCTGGACCACGTAGGGTGCGAAACCGGGAAAATCAAAGCTCAGCGTGTAGAGGCCGGGATCGATCCGGCTCAGGACGTATTCGCCGAGATCCGAAGTGAAGACTTCCCGAATGACGCCGCGGCCCTGGTAGGTCGCAATGACGGTCACCCCCGGAAGGACGGCCTGGGTCTGATCGTAGACGTAGCCGCGGATGGTGCCGGTGTCGGTCTGGGCGCTCAGCAGGACGGCGTTGGCGAGGAGCGCGCCCACGGTTCCCGCTCGACGCAAGAAACCCGTTGAGCCCAGTCTCGGCCGCTTATGACTTTGGGCTTGGTCCTGAAGTGAGATTCCCAACGGAGCTGAAGATCTTATCCCATGCCCGCCAGGAGCGAGTTTTGGGCCGAATCGACCCGGACCTTGGAGTAGTGGAGGATTCGGCAGAGTTCCTTGCCCTCTTCGTCCGTCACCGGCGTGGGCTGCCGGAGGATGAACTCCGCCAGCTCCGGGTGCTTGTGATTGAACGCGACGTGGGCCATCTCCAGGCGATCGATGACCGGCTCCGCTTCCAGGTCGAAATCGGGAACCAGGAGCGGACCCGTGTCGATCTGGTAGGAGTTGTCCGTGGGCATGACGTTCATGGTCTTGATGGGGTATTCGATGACGTAACGCAGCGGCAGCTCGGGATCCTTGATCTCGGTGCGGCCCACGATGGGGTGGTTGGCTCCGGTTGCTTCGTTGACTTCCGCGGGAGTTTGGAGCACCCGGGTGTCGGGGAAGGTGACCACGTCGATGGCCAATGACCGGAACTTGTCCTTCACCGGCGCCCCCGTCGAGCGTCCTCCCTGGTAGGTCATCCGCGTGCCGACGCTCCGAAACTGGTCCAGCGAGTAGATCACCCGATACTCGCCGCTGGGAATCTGGAAGAGGCGGTCCTCCTTGTAGACCCGCTCGGTCCGGCAGGGCTGGATCAGGATGAACCGTTCGCTCTCGCCGCTGGAGTCGTCGATGACGTCGGTGATGGCCTCCAATTGGATCCGGGCCATGTTGCCGAAGGGGAGTTCGTGCTTCTCGTTGGTCGGCGGGGGCGGGAAGTCCCAGGTCATGAAAGAGGCCTGAAAGTCGCAGGCCGGCCGCGTGGCGGTATTGCCGTCCCCGGACGAAGACTCTTCCGCGGGCGCCTGGCAGCCCGCGGAAAGAATCCAACTGCCTCCGGCCAGCGCCACTCCCAACTGGCCCTGAAAGTGGCGGCGCGTCGATCGATTCAACATGGCGGTGTCCCCGGTAGTGACCCTTTTCCTGAAATCAGAAGTTGATCCGGAGTGAGAGCTGGATTTGCCGGGGCGGGAACGCCGCGGTGTACGAGAACGGCTGCGTTACGGGGCCGATGCGCCCCTTGTAGGAGGAGGGAAGCTCTTCCAACGCGAGCGTTCCCACCTCGCCGTTGACGTGCTTGAAGTTGGTGCGGTTGAGCAGGTTGAACGCCTCCACGGCAATGTCCACGCTCTTCTCCTCTGCGAAGGTGACCCGGCGCTTCACGCGCATGTCGATGCTGAAAAAGTCGGGTCCGATCCCGACGTTGCGTCCCAGGCCCCAGGGCCGGTGGGTGTCGGTGTGGCGGTCGCCCACGTTGTCGTAGCCCGCGTTGAGGTTGAAGGGGGCGAACGAGCGCGCCGTGAGTATGCCGGAAAGAGTCAGGTCGCCGAACACGTTGTGTCCGAATCCCTTGCCCCGGCCCGCTTTCCAGGGGAGTTTCCCCAGGGTGCGGATGACGAACCGGTGTCCCCGGTGGTACGAGGAGAGGGCCATCTCCGCCCGGGCGTCCCATTGCAGATGCGGTTGGAACGAGGAGTTGTAGTCGGTCATCTCGTCCATCGCCTTGCTCCAGGTGTGGTGGGCCGAGATCATGAAGCTGTTGGAGATGCGCTTTTCAAGCTGCAGGACCAGGGCGTGATAAAAGGAATTGGCCCAGCTCCCGTAGTAGTTGTTCTGCAGGATCTCCGGCCGGTGGAACCCGACGATAGGCCTGCCCGCGGCATTGGTCCCGGCCTGGTAGATGTTGATGTCCAGAGGCCGGACGATGTGGACGCCGCGGTTGAAGTTGTAGCCGGCCGACAGGGAGAATCCGCCCGCTTCTCTCTGAATCTCGAGGCTGGCCTGTTGGGAGTAGGGGTTCACGATATCGTCGGCCACCGAGAACGCGACGCGCAAAGGGAGGTCACGCATGGGAGTGAGTCCGTGGATGGCCAGATCCTCTGCCACCATCTGCCGCTTGCCCAGGATGCCCCGAGACAAGGCCGTTTGATAAATCTCCGCCGAGCTGAGGGGCGCTCCGGTCAACGCACTGATGAAGCCGATGCCGGTCAGGGGGACGAAGGCCTGAAAGATCTGCTGCGATTCGTCTGAGAGCAGATCGTGGATGTAGACGATCTGGCTGTCGATCCGGCCGTGGAAGATCCCGTAGCCGCCGCGCACCACGGTCTTGGCGTCGGGGCTAAAGGCGAATCCCACCCGCGGTCCGAAATTGTTGTTGTCCCGGGGGAAATCGGATGCACGAAAGAGTTCGTAGCGCAACCCCAGAGTCAGCAGGAACTTGGGGTGGATGCGCCACGAGTCCTCCAGAAAGAACCCGTAGTTGTGCCCCCAGCCGCGCCAGTAGGGATTCCCGAACCCCTGCTGGTAGACGATGGGGAGGCCCAGCGCGTAGGCCTGGAGTGAGGTGATGGGCTCGTCGACAGCCTCCGCCAACTGATTCCTGCCGGCCGAAATCAGCAATCCCTTGATCAGCGGGGAAATGGGAGACCCAAAGGCGCTGTCGATCAGCAGCGAAAGGGGAACCGCCTCTCCGAAGATGAACCGTCCGCTGAAGAAGGTCTCGGACCGGACGCTGTCGTAGAACGGATGGAGGTCCGCACCGACCTTCACCGTGTGGTTGCCATGGACGTAGGTGAAGTTCTGCCGTGCCTGGTACATGCGTTCGACGTTCCGGGTCGGCAGGATGAAGTCCCGTCCGAAATTACCGTACCCGCTGATATCGATGGAGGGACCGTGCGGATCGGTGGGGTAGGTGCCGGAGTCATGGTACCCGACGGCCAACCAGGTTTCGCTGATCCATTCCGGATTGATCACCCAGTTGTTGCCCAATCCGATGGTGAAATCGTTCACGTCGTTGTTGCGTCCCCGGCTGCGGGCCACCAGCGAACCGAAGTTGGTGTGCTGACTGTTCAGGCCCGTCCAGTTCCCCCGGAAGAAGAGATCGTGTCCGGTCCCCACCGCATGGTCGATGCGGGCGATGAACTGCTGCCGTTCTTCCGAGAAGGGGAAGACCCCGCTGTTGTTTTCGAACAATTGGACGACGTGGGGATGGTTTCCCGGAGTCAGGGCCTGGACGAGCTCCTTTGCCGCCGGGACCAGAAACGCCGGAACGGCGGGACTGGTGAGCAAATCGGCCAGGGCCTGCTGCGTGGGCTTCAATTCGTAGAGAAACGACCTGTCCTGGAGCAGGGGAACAAACGCAGACTCGTGACGGTCGAGGCGTTCGTAGGCGGCGAAGAAGAACGTCCTGTCTCGCAGGATGGGGCCTCCGAAGGAACCCCCGCTCTGGGCGCGGGTGTAGGCCGACTCGGACGGATCGAAGTAATTGCGGGCCTGGAAATGGCGGTTGCGGAGCACGCCGAAGACGGACCCGCGAAATTCGTTGGTCCCCCCCTTGGTGACGATGTTGATGGCGCCGCCGGGCGCACCGCCCAGTTCCGCCGAGAACGAGTTGCGGTTGATCTGAAATTCCTGCACCGCTTCCTGGGTGACGGAGGACCGGACGGCGCCGCTGCCGTAGTTGTTGTTCAGGCCGTCGATGGTGAAGGTGTTGCCGCGGCCGCCTCCGCCGCCGATCCCCAGTCCCGACGCCGGGGTCGGGGCGATGCGGAAATCCTTGTCATCCGCCACGTAGTTCGAGTCCACGACGCCGGGAGTCAGAAGCGCCAGGTCCAGGTAGTCGCGGCGGTTGATGGGAAGGTCGTCGATGCTGGTGGAATCGATATGGTTGGATTGGTGGACCTTGTCGTGGGCGATCACTGTCCGGTTCGCTTCCGCAGTGACGACGATGGCCTCCGCGGCCACCACGATCTCCGGAGAGAAGCTCTGTGTCTCTCCCACCAGCACCTCCAGGTCCTGCACCACATAGGGAGCGAATCCGGGCAGCTCGAAGCGGAGCGTGTAGTGGCCGGGATCGACCCGGCTCAGGACGTATTCGCCGACATCCGAAGTGAGGGTCTCCCGGGTCACGCCGCGGCCCTGGTAGGTGGCGGTGACGGTGACGCCGGGCAACACGGCCCGGGTCTCGTCGTAGACGTAGCCGCGGATGGTCCCGGTGTCGGTCTGGGCGGGCAGCAGCACCACGACAGACAGCAGAACCGCCGCCGCGATCCCCGGCCCGCGCAGTGAGCGGCGCAAGCGAAGAAAATCAGAGTCAGGGAGCAGGCTTCTGAGCGACATGATGTGAATCTCCGGAATGAATCAGCTAGGCAATACCGGCCAGCAGCGTATTTCGGGCCGCATGGACTCGGACCTTGGAGTAGTGAAGAACCTGGCAGAGCTCCCGGCCGTCATCGTCCAAGACCGGTGTGGGCTGCCGCAGAATGAACTCGGCCAGGTCCGGAGCCTTGTGGTTGAACGCGACATGGGCCATTTCCAGTCGATCGATGGCCGAGTCCTGATCCAGGTCGAAATCGGGGACCAGGAGAGGACCCGTATCGATTTGGTAGGAATTGTCCTTGGGCATGAAATTCATGGTCTTGATGGGGTATTCGATGACGTAACGCAGTGGACGTTTCGGATCCTTGATCTCGGTGCGCCCCACCAGGGGATGGTTGGCGCCGGTCGCCTCGTTGACTTCAGCGGGGGTTCGGAGAACCCGCGTGTTCGAAAAGGTCGCCACGTCGATGACCAGGGACCGGTACGTGTCTTTGACCAATTTTCCGACCGGCCTCCGCCCCCCGTAGGTCATCCCCTTGCCGACGCTGCGGAACTGTTCCAGCGAATAGATCACGCGATACTCGGCGCTGGGGATCTGGAAGAGGCGGTCCTCCTTGTAGACGCGCTCCGTCCGGCAGGGCTGGATCAGAACGAACCGCACTCTCTCGCCGCTGGAATCGTCGATGACGTCGGTAATGGCGTCCAACTGAATCCGGGCAATGTTCCCGTAGGGGATGTCGTGCTTCTCGGTGTAGGCCGGAGGAGGATAGTCCCAGGTCATGAAGGAGGATCGGAAGTTGCAGGCGAGCGGGACGCCGGCGCCGCTACCGGCGGAGGACTCCGTGGCCGGCGCGCCGCAGGCCGCGGGAAGAATCCAGCCGCCGCCGGCCAGAGCCATTCCCAGTTCCCGCTGAAAGCGCCGTCGCGTGGGTCGACTCGAAAGGGCGGTCATCTCGGTGGCAATGTGATCCTGGGACCTTCGTTACCGTATCGCGTGGGGCTCATCGTACCACGGGTGAGCGACGCATCACACTACGGTCACGGGGTGAGACCGACCGGAAAAAAATAACCACGCCAGGAGGATGCACGCATCCGAACCGTCCACAGCACTCGGCACTCGGGTCTTTGGTGGGTTCATGGAGACTTTCGGCGCGGACTGCTATGGTGCCCGGGCAAGGAGCACCACCCATGAAGATCACCGAGGTGAACGTTCAGTGCTATTCCTGGCCCCGTCCCCGGCCCATCAGCAACGGGAAATACACCTATGCCACGGTTCGGCTGAACCTGGTCCGCGTGCATACCGACGACGGGCTCTACGGTGTGGGTTGGGCGGGCGGTCCCGGCTTGTCGGCTCCCATGACCGTCGCGCTGGTGGAACATTTCAAGGAAGCCCTGATCGGAGAGGATCCGTTCAATTACCGCCGGATCTGGGAGAACATGTGGCTGCCCAAGGTGGTGGGCCGCCGGGGTCTGACCACCTGGATCATCAGCGCCGTGGACATCGCGCTCTGGGACCTGATGGGAAAGGCCCTCGGGATGCCGGTTCACAAGCTGCTGGGGGGTTTTTGCGACCGGATTCCCACCTATGTCGCCGGCGGTTACTACGAGGAGGGAAAGGGCCTCCGCGAGTTGGCCCGGGAAATGGAGGAGAACCTGGAGTTGGGCGCCCGGGCGGTGAAGATGAAGATCGGCGGAGTGGAGATCAACCAGGACGTGGAGCGGGTTCGGGTCGTGCGCGAGACCATCGGACCCGACGTGAAGTTGATGGTCGATGCCAACAACGCCTACGTGGCCTACCAGGCCGTCGAGATCGCCAGGAAGATGGAACCCTACGACGTCTTCTGGTTCGAGGAGCCGGTGGCGCCGGACGACTACGAGGGGCACGCCCGGGTCGCCCGAGCCTCTTCCATTCCCGTGGCCACGGGGGAGAACGAATACACCCGTTACGGCTTCCGCGACCTGATCCAGCACGGTTCGGCGTCCATACTCAACGCCGACGCCCAGATCCTGGGCGGAATCACCGAATTCATGAACGTGGCCTCCCTGGCGTCGGCCCACGACCTGCACATCGCCCCCCACGGCGCCCAGGAGGTGCACATCCACCTGGTGGCCGCCATTCCCAACGGCCTGATCCTGGAGTTCTACCGCGAGACGGTGAACCCGTTGCACGGGCAGATTTTCGAGGAATCGCTGACCCTGGACGAGGACGGATGCGTGAGCGTTCCCCAGACCCCGGGACTGGGCATGGAGCCGAACTGGGAGGTGCTGGAACCGTACCGGGTGGCCTGACGGCGGCGAGGGCCGGCGGCTACGGAAGCCGCGCCGGGCCTACTTGGCGGGTGTCTTCATCCGGGTTTGCGTCGATCGCACATCCAGCAGCACTTTGCCCGTGCTGTCCTTCATGGCGTTTTCGGTTGGACGAAGGCGAGGAATTGTCGCCCCGCACCCGGAATCAGGCCTTGCCGAATGCGGGACTCGAAATCGGCCAGCGTCGCCATGGTCAGAAAGTAGGCCCCAACACTCACGAGGACCGTCACGGCGGCAACCGCCACGACGGAACGGAACACGAGGTACTGGATTCCGATGGCGACACTCAGAACCAAGAAGTAAACCATCATCATCGCCACGGTGACGACCTGCCGGGCGGGCGGGGTCTTTTTTCCGAAGGGGATCCCGTCGATCAATCGGAGGCCGACGGCCAGATACAGGGAGGCCACCGCGGTGCTGTAAGCGATGACCCACAGCGCATCTCTGACGCCCCAGGACCAGGTCAGCACGATGAAGCAGGCCAGGTTGGGAAAAAGTACCAGCAGGAGCCAGAGTCCCCCATGGATTCCCCTCGCGAACGGACGGAAAGACGAACCTGGAACGATGCCAAACGTCCAGACCGCCTTGTAGTCGTTGCCATACGCCAAGTAAAGGCAGGTGACAAAAACCATCAAACCGATCAGATGGGGCAGAAAGTGAGTGTAGGCGAAGCCGGCGGCGAATGGAGTGGTTTCGGTGCCCACGACGAGCAGGCCGATGAGGCCGATGAACAGATACGGCGTATTCACGGCCATGTTCTTCCGGAATTGCCAGTCTCTCAAAGCCATCGAGCGCAGATACTCGTAACCGGCGCGGCCGGCCTGACCGCCGGCGAACCTGGCGATTCGTGGCCCCATCGGCCATCCTCTCCGCACGCGCCTGCGCACCCGGGCTCCCGAGCGCATCAGACTCGAGACGCGGATCAAATGATCCACGGAGAGTGCCCGCAGCCCTGGCACGACGGCAACCGCCATGAGCGCAAAGACCATCACACCCAGCAGAGCCGGGAATCCCCCGGGAACCGCGTTGCCGATTCCGAACCAGGCTTCGGGCGGCTCGATGGAGATCAACCAACGCTCCAGGTTGTTCACGAGCACACCCGACGCACTCAAGAACTGAAGACCTGCCCCAATCAACATGGGTATGACTTGGACCATGGCCGCGGCCGCCTTGAGACGCCGGACGGGAATGAAGCGGACCAACCACCCGAAGAGGCTGCAGCAGAGAAACCCGACCACCAGCCCGATCCCGAGAGCCGCCATAAGATGCAGGAAGGGATAAACCAATGGCCGAAACCCTTCTCCGCTGGGACCGAGAAGGGGAACGAGCGCCGGCACGACGTTGACCCCTGCCACCACGTAGCCCACGATCCTGAAGAGATGGGTGAGTTTGGCAGCGAGCCATGTGGCGCCGTTGACCGGCTGATGAGCCAGAATCAGTCCCTCGACCGGGTTCACGAGTCCCTCGGCGATCTCGGGGATCAGCAACATGCTGAGTTGGAAAGCGGTGAGCGCGAGAAAGGTCAGGAGGTAGACTCCGGCGTTGGCGCCAAACGCTGCCATCACAATGCCTATTCCACCTGAAAGAAAGAACCAGATGATCGTGAAGGTGCGCATAGTGAAGGCGTCGGAACCCATCCGCGCCACTTCCTGCCGCTTGCCGAGCGTCTCGAACAGATCGACCAGGATCCAGTATCGGCGGGGCTCGATTCCGAATCGTCGCAGCTGCGCGGTGAACTCCGGGCCGTGGAAGAGCCGTTTGCTCAGCGAACGAAGCGCTTTCATGAGAATTGCCTTCATGACCGGAGAGCCTCGATGATTTCCGAAACGCCGCTCACCGTCCCTTCCTCATCGGTCAGTTGGCGAAAAACGTCTTCGAGACGGCCCTTCCGGGTGGAAACCTTCAGTGATTCCAGCGACCCGTCCGCGATGAGGCGGCCTTCGTGGATGATCAAGGCGCGGTCGCACACCCGCTCCACCACGTCCAGGACGTGCGAGCTGTAGAGTACGGTCTTGCCCTCCGCGGCCAGGGCGGCGATGAGGTCCCGAACCATGAGTCCGGCGTTGACGTCCAAGCCGGAGAGGGGTTCGTCCAGCATCAAAACGTCGGGATTGTGAAGGAGGGCCGCGCTCAGGAGCACCTTCTGGCGCATCCCCTTGGAGTAGCCGTCCAGACGCCGGAGGCGGACTCCGGCCAAGTCGAATTGCTCGAGGAATCGGGCGATTCGGAATTGAAGCAGCTCTTCCGGCACTTCCTGCAGGCGGCCCATGAGCTCCAGGAATTCCTGTCCCGAGAGGCTTTCGAAAAGCGCCGCGGCTTCGGGTACGTACCCGATCCGTTTCTTGGCCTCCACAACCTCGCCCGGCATGGAATAACCGGCGACGCGAACCGATCCTTCGTCCGGTGGCAGGATCCCGGTCAGGACCTTGATGGTCGTGCTCTTCCCCGCGCCGTTGGGTCCCAGCAGCCCCACCACGTCGCCTTTGCCCAGGGCGAACGACAACCCGTGCAGGACCCGGTTGCTCCCGTAGCTGAACGTCAGATTGTCTACGGAGACGGTCAACTGATGGTCAGGGGGGAGATCTGTTTGATCCATGACATTCGCGAGCCCGAGTTTCTCATCTCGGAGCGCGATGATCGGGGAGGATTGTCGCGTTCAGTTCTTGTCGAAGCCCGCCACAAGTCCGACAACCCGAGATCAAAATAATTGCCCACACGATTCAGCTATTTGGGCAAGTCCGGAAAGGCGACCCTTGGTGGTGTCCGAGTCCGGATACTCTCAGCTACTGAATCAGTCCCTTCGACCGGCCATCGATTTCATTCATCATGCTTCGGCAAATCTGGTCGATCGTCGGCTCCATTGCTGTGGTTTGGCCTTCGAGTTCCGAGTATGCGATCCGTTGGCTTATTGCCGCGGGGCCTGCTCTGTTGGTCGTTATCTCAAACAGGAATCCTTCGGAGCCCAGTTTCCAGGTCACGGATCGTGTCAAGTCGAAACGGGTGTCCCCGGTTCCGGTGTATTCCTGGAAGCGATATTCTTGCTTGAGCGTGAGTTCCTGCTCATTGATTAGGCTGAATCCTGGGATCACGATGTGGGACTGCTTGGTGTTTTCCCAATTCTCCCTCTCGAACAGATTGCCGGATTGAACCGAGTTCGATCCCTGTGACAGGTATGAGAGCGCGTAATACCGTCTAAACAGCGGGGACAAGGATTCAAATCGACTGTCCAACGTTTGAATGACTGGATTCACGTGCATCAGAAAAACGTCATCGAGCATGTCGAGATCGGACTTGTTCGGGTCGGGTCCCTTTTTTCTTCGCACAAAGATGCCGATTTCCTTGACCATGTCCTCGGGTTCGCGGATCGATTTCCCCTTCGCGGCTCGAATGGCAAGATCAATAGATCTCAAGAGGTTCCGCAGCATGAAGTCGGCGAGTGGTAGCCTTCGATCCACATCGGCGTTTTGAAGTGCACCTATGTAGTGGTCTTTTTCTCGGCTTCTGATGACGATGGGCGGAAGGTCTCTCCGAAGCAGTGCGTAGTTGGCGAGCAACCGCGCCGTGCGCCCATTGCCGTCGTCGAATGGATGAATGCGCAAGAAGCGCCAGTGTGATTCGGCGAGGAACATGGGCAATGGGTACGCGTGCCGCGCCAGGTCCCGGTGGAATTTACGGGTCCATTCGGCCATCCGGGCAGGCGTGTCCTCAGGTTCCGCGAATCGATGCAGTTCACCTGTGGCGGTTCGGACATGGTTTGGTTGTGTCTTGTATTGACCCGGAACGATGCGCTTTCGCGTCGGCTGGCCGTCCGGTGTTTCAGCCGTTTGCCAGAACGGCTCCTTGAGCAGAATCTGGTTTAGATCCCGTATATCGCCCTCGCCCAGAAGCCGCTCCCCTTGTGCGAGTCGCCGGGTGTGGTCGATGGCCACGTCGTGCGCTTTCATCTCCGCGTAATCCCGTAACGGGTGTCCTCCAGCCGTGCGGCCGAACATGAGTAGCAATTCAGTTTCGTGATAGGTGAGGGGGTTCCCCTCGATGTGGTTGCTGTTGTAGTTCCATTCGAGCCTCAGCTTCTTCCAAAGACGTTCGTCATCTGTTGATTTCACCTCGTGGCGCCGGTCGCGCCAATTCGAAATCCGTGCCTCCAGATCCGTGAGACGTTGGAAGAAATGAACGTGCTCGACGGTGAGTCGTGGGATATTGATGCCGAGCGAGTGGGATTCCGCGATCCACCTGGCCATGCGCGTTCTTGTTACGGTGTCAGACGAAAGTGCCGAGTGTGCACCCGCGTCCAGGATGTACCGTCCAAGTTTCGCCTGCTCGACGATGACCTCGTCATTGGACTCGACGATCTCTGCCAGTTCTCCTGAAATTGGACAGACACGCTTCATCGCATTAGCTCCCGGCCCTGACTTGGATGAGGTAGAGCGTTGTCCAGAGACCCAAATCAATCACCTGTCCGGAGAGTTCTGTTTCCAATATAGCAAGCCCGGTCTCGTCGAGGACGCTTGTGCGCCGGTAGCGATCACTGCGTCGAAGCTGTCGGGAACGCCGCCGGTTCCGGGAACCGCCGGACTAGTATCGGCAGGTATCCGGCTCGGACTTGACGTAGTAGCTCTTGTAGTTCGACGCGTCCGGATCCATGCATCCCGCCAGGTTCAGCAACTCGACCTTGCGGAACTCGATGGGGTGGCTCTCGCTCTGCAATGAGATGTAGCCGCTCTCGAGCAGTTCGCCGTCCCGCTTGAATGCCGGGTCGTGACCGTCGACGGCCCCGCCGCCGATCTGCGGCATCTCGTACTCCAGGACGACCTCTCCCTCGGCGATGTGCCGGATCACGGAGCTGCCCAGCACCATCACCTCAGCCCGGACCCATTGCTCCCCGTGATAGGTCTTCGACCGGGACTTGATGCAGTGCCTCGTCTCGAGTTTGCCGTTGATCACCACGTTCGTCCCCGGTGTGCAGAGGTTCATGGTGGTCCGCTCCCGTTCCCCGTCTCCCCCCAACAGTTGAACTTCGATGGAGATCGGGAAGTCCTGGTTGCGGCCCATTGTCTCCGGGGCCGGCGAGTGCATCATGATGCCGCTGTTGCGAAGGGCCCATTCCGGACCGCCCTTTGCCTGTTGGCCCACAAACCGGTATTCCACGACGAGAATGTAGTAGGAGAACGGACGCTCGTAGAAGATGTGGCCGAATCGTGCGTCAAAGGGACCTTCGTACGTCTCGTAGCCGACCTGCATCACCCCGTCCGTGACACGGAAGGTGTTTCCGAAATTGACTCCCGTCTCGTGGCCGCGAACCTTGGGGACCCAGCCGTCCAGGTTCCTGCCGTTGAAGAGTTGGACCCACTCCTCCTTGTCGCTGGCATTCGCTCCCGCAGTCATAGCCGCCAGCAGGAAAAAACAGCCGAGTCTCCACCGCACCTTAGGGCCGAGTATAGCCGCAATCTCACTCGCAATAAGGTTCTGGCGCCGTCCGGAAGAGCTGATACGGGCGGCCTGAATCCGGGTTGCTTCCGTGACCGTGTCCAAGCGGAGTACCATTCGGCGGTAACGGGACGAAGAAACGGACGAGGGCAGCTTGTGAGGAAGTAGAGGACGGTGTTGCGCGGCGCATCGAAGCCTGTCAGCAACTTGTCGACGACGATGATGATCTCGGGCGTCTCGGCATTCTTGAAGGCGCTGATGATCTGGCGGTTGTACTCCTTCTCGCTGCCATATTTCGCCATCATCCTTTTCCGGAAAACCTTGACCAGGTCCCTGGACTCTTCGTGGACGTCCGTTTCCCCCTCTCGATCATCCGGTCCGGAGATCAGCACCTCGCTGGTGACCATGCCGAACTCGTCGACGAACCGCTTGTACAGGAGCGCCGTAGCCTTGCCCTGCGCGACGAGTTGGGCCTGGTAGGGAGTGGAGCGCCAGTTGTCGGCATCATGCTCACTGACGTCCCAGGCGATTCGCATGACCTTCTGCTCGGCCTTGTTCAACTGGTCGCTGGACGAGAACTTCCGCTTCAGGTCTCCTTTCTGCCGGTCGGTGAGACGCTCCGTGATACGCTCGAACCAGTCATCGACCGCCTCGGTGTCGACCTTCTGATCGACGTGCCGGCCTTCGTAGAGCAGCGGAACCACAGCCTTGTCCTGCACCGCCTGCTCCAAGGTGTAGGCGTCGATCAAACCTCCGAATCGTTGGATCGTGTTCCGGTCCTTCCGCATGACCGGCGTGCCGGTGAAGCCGATGAAACAGGCGTTGGGGAGCGCCAGCTTCATCTTGGCGTGCATCTCCCCGAAATGCCCCCGGTGGCTCTCGTCCACCAGGACGAAGATGTTTGGATGTTCATTGCGCACGCCGGCTTTGCCGACCGCCAGCTCGAACTTGTCGATCACCGCGGTGATGATCTGAGCCTTGTCGTTCATGAGCAGCCCACCCAGGTGTTTGCCGGTTCTCGCCTGGACGGGCTGGGTGCCGCAGTGGCGGAAGGTCTTGTAGATCTGGTCGTCGAGATCGACGCGGTCGGTCACCAATACGATCTTGTAGTCGTCGATGCTTGGTTCCAGGGCCAATGCCTCGGCCAACATCACCATGGTCAGGCTTTTACCGCTGCCCTGGGTATGCCAAACGATCCCCCCTTGGCGGGATCCGTCCCGCCGGGTTCGCCGCACCCGGTCGAGGATCTTCCTGACGCAGAAATACTGCTGGTACCGGGCGACCTTTTTCTCTCCTGCGTCGAAGACCATGGAACCATGGACCAGTTCCAGAAGCCGCTCTCTGCGGCACAGTGAGTAGAGCGCCCTGTCCTGCGGCGTCACTTGGCGTTCCAGGCGGCCGTAGCTCGCCACGTGCTCTCGCCCGAGGTCCCGGGAAGCGCAGATTCTGTCGATCTGCCTTTCGCTGAGCGGGAGATTCACCTTCTCGTTCAGGTCGGCCAGATCCCTCTCACCGAAGTCTTTCTTCCATGCCGACCAGAACTTGGGTGGAGTTCCCACCGTGGCGTAATTGGCTTCGTTCTTCGAGACGGCAAGGAGCAACTGCGCGAAAAAAAAGGTGGGGAATCTGGTTCTGTTGCTGGTTTCGAATCTGCTGGCTGACGGCCTGAGCGATGGGGTCCTTCATGTCCGGCCGCTTGCACTCGATGACCACCAGGGGGATCCCGTTGACGAAGAGCACGATGTCGGGCCGGCGGCAAGAATGTTGCCCTCGCTGAAGGTGTGTTCGCGCTTCTTGAAGCGGATGACGTTCTGCCTGCGGGGTTGCTCCGCCAGTACGCGTTTCAGGAGAACGCCGCCCAGCCGCCCGCCCCGGGCGTCGTCCGCTTCTTCCGGGTGAGGTACTCGTAGCCGAGGTTCTGCAGGAGACCCAGTGCCCGTAGTCGGGAGATCAGGTCTTCCTGGAAGGAGGGTAGTGTCATTAGTCGTTTCGATCAGGTTCGCCCGCGTGTCGGCGACCGTGGGTTCGCCAGAGTCTCTTTGCCCGTATGCATCCATTCCGGAAGAGCGGTTCCAGTAGCCTTGGAATACAAGGTTTCCGGTGCGATGTCGATCTCGTCGCCCCACGTGAGAACTCCGAGCTCCCGGTTGATGGCGAAGCTCCGGAAGAACTCAAGGTCCCTGAATCGTTGAAATACTCCTTGCCGGTCCAGGTAATTCGAGAAGTCAACGGTTCCATGTCGGCCATTCTCGAACTCGATTTCGATGAGGTAGTCACCCCGGTCGATAGCTGAAACGATGTCGCGTCGCATCGATCTCACGTTATCTCAATGAACGCTTCCCGCCTGCGGACGAATCCGTACCGTCCCCGGGGAAATGACACTGAAAGCAGCGAGGAGTTCGCGGTTTCGTTCGGCGAGGATAGCGGATACGATTCGCGCCTTCGTTTCCCCAGGCAAGCCTGTCAAGCGAAGGAGCACTACACCGGTGTGGATCTGTCCCATGCGAAACACGAATTCGCCGAAGTCTTTATCCGCCGTAATCAGCAGGGCGCCATGCTGGGTAGCTCGTCGCAGCACGGCAGCGTCATCAATTCCTGGTTCCATCTCTGCAACGTACTGCACGGTGTGGCCATCCTGCCGCAAGCGGTCAACGATGAGTCGGTCCACGCCTTCGTCCGCCAGCAGGTTCACGTGCTCTACCCGACGGTCGGATAAACGACATCAGCCCGCAGGGCGCGAGCTGCGAAACTCAAGGCTGCCAGGACGCCTTCCCTGGTCAGGCGGGGATGAGCCTCGAGAATCTGGTCCACGGTCTCACCAGCAGAGAGTTTTTCCAGAATCAATTCAACGGTAACTCGTGTCCCTGCAACCACGGGCTTGCCCATCATGACTGCGGGATCGGATTGAATGAGTTCAGCATCCATGTTTCATTTCCTTGTCAAACATTGGTCTTGCCAACGATCGGACTGGACTTCACGCCAAACAGCCGCTGCATCAAACCTCTCTTGAACTCTGGATGTACTGCCAGCAGGGACAAACTGACCAGTCGCGAATGCATCACTAGGATGAGTATAGTCGCAAATGCACTCGCCATTACACGAGATGATCCGGGTCCGGACGAGCCAGGATGGCGAAACATGGGCATGGTGGGCCCGGTGGTGTTGATCGTGGTTCATGCTTGCCCGGGAGTCGATTACGAGAGCGGGGAGCAGTTCGGAAGCATCATCAGCAACCGCAAGGCGTCGAGACGGGAGAGAGCCGCTTATGAAGAAGGGGAGCACCAGGTTGGCCAACCATCGAAACGCTGAGCTTTCGGCACTCGAAGAGTTGCCCGATGATCGGATCGATACCGCGGACGTTCCCGAGCTTCTCGATTGGGCGGAGGCCAGGCGGGGCGTGTTCTACAGGCCCGCAAAACAGCAGATCAGACCCCATGACGGCCAAGACTCGTGCCCCATCAGCATTGCCGGTGACGATACCTGTGACTGATTCCTCCACCTCCCGGGTCAGCCCGTCGAGAATGTCACTGCAGGCAGCCAAATGACTCCTTGCGGCATCGAATATGCCGCGATCCGACTCACCTCTGGGCTTGAAGGACTGGGCTAAACGCGGGGGTTCGCGTGTTCCGTTCGGGAGAGACTCCCGGTGACGGCCAACACGCAACTAACCCGCGCCATCGCTTCTGTTCCTTTTGAGTCTCGACAGCAACAGGGTCCCCAACGCCAGCAGGATCTCGTCAACGAAAGGGACGAGATCGGGAACCAGCACGTCCAGAAAGAAGACGGCGGCCGTGAGCAGGAACAGGTAGGGGAATCGAAGCTGGGAGAGAAAATCGGAGATCGTAGAAGGCATGGCGGCGCTGCTCGGGGACGCAGTCAGTCTAGCAGATCGAATCGGCTCGACCCGCTGTCCTCGCCGGCCCGCGCCGATTGAGTTTCAGTTCGGCACAAGTGTATTCTGCCGCCGTTTTCACTCACTGCAAACCGTAAGGAGATCAAGCATGCGATTGCAGGATCGGGTCGCCGTGGTAACCGGAGGCGGAGGCGGCATCGGCTCCGGGATCTGTCTGGCGCTGGCTCGCGACGGGGCCGACGTGGTGGTTTCGGACATCGACGTGGAAGCGGCGGAACGCTGCGCCGCTAAGTTGCGGGAGCTGGGCCGCGGGTCCCTGGTCGTCCGGGCGGACGTCACCCTCGCACAGGATTGCCTCGGCCTGGTGGAAGCCGGACGGAAAGCGTTCGGCAAGATCGACATCATGGTCAACAACGCCGGGCTCTTCGGAAGGCGGATCGGCATGCCCTTCACGAACCAGGTGGAAGAGGATTGGGACAACTGCTACCGGGTCAACGTCAAGGGTCCGTTCCTGCTCTCCAAGGCGGTGGCGCCGCACATGATGGAGCGCCGGTACGGCAAGATCATCAACATTTCTTCCATTGCCGCCCGGCGGGATGCCCAGATCCTCCCAGACTACACTGCCGCCAAGAACGCCGTGCTGAGCCTGACCCGGGTCACGGCCAAGGATCTGGCCCCCTACAACGTCAACGTGAACGCAATTTGCCCGGGCATGATCTGGTCCCCGTTCTGGCACCGGTTGGCTCCCATGATCGGTGCGCACCCCGATTTCGACGTCGAGGATCCCCGCCAGATGTTCGAGCAATGGGTCAAGAGCGCCACTCCCATGCAGCGGGAGCAGACCCCCGAGGACATCGGTCACCTGGCGGCCTTCCTGGCCTCCGACGAGGCCCGCAACATCACGGGTCAGACCATCTGCGTGGACGGCGGCGCGGCCATGGGATAATGGCCCTGCCGGCCGGGACCCGGCGGGGTCTCCCGCAGTTGCATCGGCGGGAATGGGGATAAGGGAAAAAACGATGGCTATGGACCATGAACTGGCGTATCAACCCCTCAGTCGGCTCCGGGAACTCATCGCGTCCAGGGAGCTGTCGCCGGTGGAACTGGTGGAGGCCACGCTGGAGAGGATCGACCACTACAACTCCAGGCTGGGGGCCTTCATCACCGTCACCCACGATCTGGCGCTGGAACAGGCGCGGGAAGCGGAGGCTGCGGTCCTGGCGGGCGAGCCTCTGGGACCTCTGCACGGTATTCCCGTGCCCATCAAGGACCTGGAGGGCGTCGAGGGGGTCCGCTTCACCCACGGCTCGGTTCCGGCCGATGAGGTCGCCGCCAGCGACGCCCTCTGCGTGGAGCGGGTGAAGGACGCCGGCGGGGTCATCATCGGCAAGACCAACACCCCCGAGTTCGGCTTCTCCGGCACCACCGAGAATCTGATCTACGGTCCCTGCCGGAATCCCTGGAACCCCGAGAGGACGTCCGGAGGGTCCAGCGGCGGTGCGGGCGCCGCGGTGGCAGCCGGGCTCACCGCGGTGGCGCAAGGCAGCGACGGAGGCGGGAGCATCCGAATCCCCTCTTGCCTGAACGGAATCTACGGCCTCAAGGCCACCCAGGGCCGCATCCCGCGCCGCCACGCGGACATGAATTCCTGGAATCCCATCAACAACTCGTCGGTCGGTCCCATGACCCGGACCGTCCGGGACGCCGCCATTCTCGCAGCCGCCCTGGCCGGACCCGCTCCGGACGCCGAGTACGGGACCATCCAGGAGGAGCCTCCCGACTTCGAGGCGGCGGTGGGCCGGGGAGTTCGCGGTCTGAGAGTCGGGTTCAATCTGGATCTGGGGGGAGCCGTCGTGGACCCCCAAGTCGCGGAGCGTGTCGTGAGCGCGGTGCTGGTGTTCGTCGAGTTGGGCGCCCGGGTGGAGGAGGTCACCTTCGGCCCGGAACACAATGACGTGATGTTCCAGGATTTCTTCGACTACTTCGCGGCCAAGGGCTACGCCTGCCTCGGACAGTTCCTGGACGACCGCAAGTCCCGGGAACAGCTCACCGACTATTTCAGGGAGACTCTGGAGCATGGCCGCAGCCTGTCGGCGGCGGACTGCTACCGCTCTCTCAACAAGATCGGGTTCTATCGGGCCGAGACCGCCCGTTTCTTCGGCGAATATGATCTTCTGCTGACCCCCGTGACCTCGGTGTGGGCGTTTCCCATCGGACGGCCTCCCGAAGTGGTTGCCGGCCGCCGGCTCTCCAAGCCGGCCTGGCGTTTCTTTCCCTTCACCTTTCCGTTCAATGTGACGGAGAATCCGGCGGCCAGCGTCCCCTGCGGGTTTTCCGACGACGGACTGCCCATCGGGCTGCAGATCGTGGGCCGTTGGGGCGACGAGGAGACGGTGCTGGCCGCTTCCGCGGCTTTCGAGGAAGCGCGGCCCTGGGCCGACAGGCGTCCCCCCGAATTCGACGATTGACATCCGGATTTCATCATTCATCAAGGGAGTGAACCCCAATGACCAGTGGATCGCCGGGCGAACCGGTTCGAGTCGTAAATGTGGACTGCTATCTCGCGGAGAAGAGCGACAACTATGCCGACGAGAGGAAAACGATCGAAGATCTGGGCGGCGAGTTGGTTCTGAAGCGGGCGCTCACCGAAGAGGAGATCATCGAGACCTGCGCCGGAGCCCGGATCATCCTGAGCGAAGGCCTGTCCAGTCCCATCAGCAGGCGGGTGATCGAAAACCTGGACGACTGCTGGGCCCTGGGACGTTACGGGATCGGCGTGGACAACATCGACGTCGAAGCCGCCACCGACCATGGGATCATCGTCTTCAACGTGGCGGACTACTGCGTCAACGAGGTGGCGGACCACGCCGCGGCCCTGGTCCTGGCCTGCGCGCGGAACGTCGTGAGTTCTGATCGATATGTCAGGTCGGGCGGTTGGACCGATCCGCCTTTGGATCCGCCGCTGCGCCGGCTTGATCGTCTCACCGTGGGGTTGGTCGGATTCGGGAACATCGGCCGCCGTGTGGTCCCTCGGCTCCGGGGATTCGGTATGCGGATCATCGCCACCGACCCTTTTGTGGACCCGGAAATCGCGTCGGACCTGGATGTGGAGTTGACCTCGTTGGAACGGGTCATGGAGGGGTCGGACTTCATCTCCATTCATACCTTTTTGAACCCCAGCACCCGGCATCTCATCGGAGCGCACGAAATCGGACTGATGAAGCCCACGGCGTTTCTCATCAACACCAGCCGCGGCGGGGTGGTGGACGAGGAAGCTCTGGTGGCGGCTCTGAAGGACCGCCGGATCGGGGGAGCCGGCCTGGACGTGACGGATCAGGAGCCGCTCGCCGCCGACAGCCCTCTGAGGAGCCTGGAGAACGCCATCGTCACGCCGCACCATGGAGCCGCATCCGTGGAAGCCCTGGCCGACGTTTTCCGTGGAGTGACCGAGGCGGTCTCCTGTCTGATGCAGGGTTACTGGCCTCCCTTTCCCTTCAATCCCACGGTCCGGCCCCGGTTGGAGTTGAAGCCTTACGCCGACCGGTAGCGGCTCGGCCGTCAGGGTCGTCTCCGGGGCCGAACGCACCCGAGAGCTCTTGATTCCATGTTCTTGGGCATCGAAATCGGCGGGACCAAACTCCAGTTCGGTGTCGGCGCCGGAGACGGGACTCCCCCGGTCTCCCTGACACGCCGGAGAGTCGATCCCCCGGCCGGCGCGGCGGGCATCCTGGAGATGATTCGCGAGGCGGCTGCCGAATTGGCGTCGGCCCATTCCATTCGAGGGGTCGGAGTGGGTTTCGGTGGTCCGGTGGACGGAGCGAAGGGCCGGGTGCGCAAGAGCCACCACATCGCCGGCTGGGAGAACTACCCTCTGGTCGACTGGTTCCGCCGGAATCTGGATTTGCCGGCCGTTCTGGGAAACGATTGCGACGTGGCCGCGTTGGCCGAGAGCCGCATCGGGGCGGGCCGGGGAAAGGACTCGGTCTTTTTCGTGACGGTGGGAACGGGCGTGGGAGGCGGCTACGTCGTCAACGGGCGGCTTCAAGGCCAGGGGCGGCCGTCGGTGTCCGAGATCGGGCATCTGCGCCCGGGCCTGGACGCAGAGGATCCGGACCGAATCGTGGAACGCCTGGCCAGCGGATGGTCCATTGCCGAATTCGCCCGCAGGAGGCTGAGTGCCGCGAAGTGCGATTCGAACCCGAACGATGGCCGGCTGCTGGAGTTCTGCCACGGAGACCCGGCGCGTCTGACCGCCAGGATGGTCGCCGACGCGGCTCGATCCGGAGACCCGCTGGCACTGGCCGCGTTCCGGCGGGCCACCCGGGGGCTGGGGTGGGCCATTGCCCAGGTCTTGACTCTGCTGGCGCCTGAGTTGATCGTGATCGGCGGCGGGGTGAGCCGGAGTGGCGAGGAACTGTTCTTCGCCCCGATTCGAAACGAGATCGAGCGGTACGTTTTCCCTCCGCTCGCCGGGACCTATCAAGTCGTTCCGGCGAAGCTGGGTGAAACGGTTGTGGTGGAAGGAGCCCTGCTCTTGGCCGGAACCGAGTGGAGTCGAGGTTGAAGCGTTCAACTTACGCAGTAACTCTCCTGCTGGCCTGGGCCGGAACCTGCGGTATTTCCCTGGGGCAGAGTTCCCCCGCGCAGCCCTCGGAGAAAGAAATCCTTTCCCGGGCCATGGAACGAAGCTTGGCCAACGACAGGCGGCGTTCGGAACAGGCCTATTCCTTTCGACACCTCCGGATCTCGGAGAAACTGAACAAGCAGGCCCAACCAACCCGGGTCGAAAGGCGCCTCTACCAGGTCGTTCCCGTAGGCAACGTCCGCTATGAGAGGTTGTTGGAGAAGGACGGAAAGCCCCTGAACGAGAAGGAGCAGGAGGCCGAACGCCGGAACGAGCAAAAATTCCGTCGGAGTATCGAGAGGGCCAGGGATGGCGGCAGGCCGGACGAAGATGAAATCCGGTTCAACCGGGATTTGGTGGACCGGTATCACTTTCGAGTGGAAGGGACGGAGGAGCTGCATGGCCGGGAGGTCTACCGGCTGACCTTTGAGCCCAAGAGCGGAAAGCTGCCTGTCAGGCGACGAATCGACCGTGCCCTGAACAACTCCCGCGGCTCGGTCTGGTTGGACCAGGAATCGTACGAGATCGTCCGAGTCGAGTTCGAGCTCATGCGTCCGACGCGAATCTGGGGGGGAATCCTGGGTTCCATCTCACGCGTCGATGGAAGGCTGGATCGGAAAGAAGGCCGGGACGGCCACTGGTTTCCCAGTTATTTCCGGCTCTACCTCAATGGGAGGATCCTGTTCCGGTCCCTGCACAGCCGGCTCGAGTCCCACTGGAGCGATTTCGTGCCGGTGGCAGAGCGCTCCGAATAGTCCGGTGAAGTCATCGCTCCGCCAGGGAGCCGCCGTCGACGCTCACGGGCTGGCCGGTGAGGTGCGAGGCGGCTCGGTTCGGAGACCCCGTGGCTCTGGCCCCGTTCAGCCGGGCGACCCGGGCGCTGGGATGGGCCGTTGCCCAAGATCTGAACCTGCTGGCGCTTGAGATCATCGTGATGGGAGGCGGGGTGAGCCTGAGTGGCGAGGAGTTGTTCTTCGCCCCGATTTGAAATGAGATCGAGCGGTACGTTTTCCCACCGCTCGCCGGGACGTATCAGGTCGTTCCGGCAAGATGGGGTAAAACTGTTGTGGTGGAAGGAGCCCTGCTCTTGCCCGGAACCGAGTGGAGTCCATCGTGAGGCGTTCGATCTGCGTCGTTGTTCTGCTGGCCTGGACCGTAACGGGAGCCCGGTTGTGGGGGCAGGACCCCGCACCTCAGCCCTCCGAGAAGGAGGTCCTTGCCCGGGCCCTGGAACGGGGCCTGGCCCGGGAACAGCAGGGTGTGGATCAACGTTATACGCACCGGCTGCTCCGGGTGGTGGAGAAGTTGGACCGGGACTCCCGTCCCGTCCGGGTCGAGAAGTTCCTGTACCAGGTGGTGTACATCGACGGAATGCGCTACGAGAGACTGCTGGAGAAGGACGGAAAACCGCTGGGGAAGCGGGAAAAGGGGGCCGAGCGCCGGAAAGAGCATGACTTTCGGCGCCGCTTGCGGAAAGACGGGGAGGGGGACAGCTTGAACGCGCGGGTGTTCCGCTTCAACCGCGAATTGGTGGACCGGTATCGATTTCGTCTCACCGGGACCGGCGAGGTCAACGGACGCCAGGCGTTCGTCGTGAGCTTCGAGCCCAAGAGCGAAAAGCTTCCGGTCCGGCACAGAGTCGACCGGGCCCTGAACAACTCCAGAGGCCGCGTCTGGCTCGACCAGGAGTCGTACGACATCGCCCGGGTCGAGTTCCGGATGTTTCGGACCACCCGGTTCGGGTGGGGCATCCTGGGTTCCATATCCCACGTCGAGGGCATGCTGGAGTGCCGGGAAGGGGAGGGCGGGAATTGGTTCCCGAGTCTTTTTCGGATCTATCTCAAGGGGAGGGTCCTGTTTCGATCCATGCACACCCGGCGGACCTCCCACTGGAGCGATTTCGAGCCGGTTGCGGAGACGCCTTCGCAGTCGAGCCGGGTCACCTCCCGGCCAGAGAGCCTCCGTCCACGCTCACGGGCTGGCCGGTGAGGTAGGACGCGGCGTCGGAACACATCCAGACCACGACCTCCGCCACCTCCTCCGCCGTTCCCCAGCGCCGCGACGGGGTGCGCATGGCGGTCGCGGCCATCTTGGCCGGATCCCGTCCCAACAATCTGTCGGCCATGGGGGTGTCGATGGCGCCGGGACAGACGGCGTTCACGCGGATGCCCTCCCGGGCGTACTCCACGGCGGCGGCCCGGGTCAGGCCCATGACACCGTGCTTGCTGGCGTTGTAGGCGCTGACCCCGTTGCCGGTCCCCACCAGGCCGGAGCCCGAAGAGGTGTTGACGATCACGCCGCCTCCCTGCAGCAGCATCTGCCTGATCTGGAACTTCATGCAGTACCAGACGCCTGTCAGGTTGATGGCCGTCACCCGGTCGAACATCTCCTCCGAGTAGTCGTGAAAGGGGGTCGTCTCTCCTTCGATGCCGGCGTTGTTGTGGGCGCAGTCGAGGCGGCCGTGCAGCTTCACCGTGTCCCGGATCAGGGCTTCGACCTGGTCCCGGTCCGCGACGTCGGCGGGCAGGGAATGGGCCGTGCCGCCGGCAGCCAGGATCTGTTCCGTGGTTCTTGCGGCCCATTCCGGATTCAGGTCGGAGACCACGACCCGGGCTCCCTCCCGGGCGCAGGCCAGAGCGGTGGCGCGGCCGATGCCCGATCCGGCGCCGGTGATGAGAATCACCTTGTCCTTGAGACTAGCGGACATGCTGGACCTCTCCTTCCGGGAAAAAGGAACGATTTCCAATCGCCCAGTCTTCTTCGCCAAATTTGTCACATAGGAGTTCGGCGGTTGGAAACCGCCGCTCCAGTTCGGCGGTTAGGAAACCGCCGCTCCGGTCCGTTCAACCTTCGTCCCTCATCTTCTCGTAGATTCCCTTGGCCTTCTCGAAGAGATCCTTCATTTCCTTGCGCTGCGCCGGGTCGGGGATGTTGGCCGTCTCCTCCAGCCAGGTCAGAGCCTCGTCGATCCAGGTGAGGAAGAAGGCGGCGTCTTGGGGCGATCGCGGTTTCCGGTCCCCCACCTGAAGATAGATGGGGCTGGTGTGGGCCACCAGGGGAATTCCTCCCTGGTAGACCAGTTCGGGTCCGTAGGCCCGGGCCGCAATCCAGGAGGTGTCCTGGACCCGGATCCGGTCTTTCAGCGTCAGGTCCCGTTCGCCGGACGGGTTCTCCAGTTTGGCGACGACCTTGCCGCCCTGGACGATGTCCACCCAGTCGACTGGAATCCTGGATCGGACGGAAGCCGTCACCTCGATCTCCTCGCCCGCCGAGGCCGATAGGGTCTCCCCCAATTTGCGGCCGCCGGCGGTGAACCGGAGCATGGGGCCGGTGGTCACGAAGGTCCGTCCGGCCCGGATCCCGTCCAGCCAGGCATCGTAGGAAAAGGGTCCGGGGACCTGGACGTAGACACGGGGGATTCCGGCCACCTGGATGTTGGACATCTTGTCGGTGCCGCCGGCCGCGGCCAGCCGGAATCCGCAGTTCAGGAAGCGGTACCAGATCTCGGCGGCCGCAGGACGGTTGCGGCGGGGAGCCAGGGGGTCGCCCCAGGTCATGAGATCGATGGAATCCACCTTGCCCAGGGCCACGTCGATGGCCAGTTCGCCGCGCGCTCCCGGGAAGTGGGCCCAGCTCACGAACCCGCCTTGGGCATGGGCCTTGTCCGCCTGGTGCGCCATGGGCGGGTAGTCGATACCGCCCGGGACCCCTTCGTCGGGGCCGCCCCAGGTCAGGGGATAGACCAGGTTCTTGAGATTCAGCAGGACCGTGTGCCCCAGGAAGTCGTGCCGGCTCTCCTCGTTCACGTAGATGATGGTTTCCGGCTCCGAGACCCGGTCCGGTTCACCGGTGAAGTGCTCCACGTTGGTGATCAGCTCGTCCCACTTGGTGGCCAGGATGTTGATGACGTTCAGGTCTTCCGCCTTGGCCTCCAGCAGGGCGGCGTGGGGACTCACGAAGTGGACGTGGGTGTCGCCCGAATACCAGCCGTCCCTCTGGAGGTTGGACCAGCGCCGCAGTTGGACCTCCAGTTCCGGAACCTGCCCCTTCTTGACGGAGAAGGCGATGCTGCGGGGCTCGTATTCGATTCCCTTGAGAATCTCCATTTCGTAGCTTCCCGCGGCCAGGGGCAGAATGAAATCGGGACGAACGTAGGCATAGGTCTTGTCCACCACGACCACGTCTCCTCCCACATCCTCGCGCCAGCCGATGGGGACCCGCCACTGGTGACCCTGAGGCGGCCAGTAGGTTCCGTCCTGGTCCAGGACCCGGACTCGCGCCGCCACGGCCGCGCCGCTGTCCCGGTCCCGCAAGTGGACCCGGACCAGGTGCAGGGGCTGCTGCTCGGGGTTGTGGACTGCGAGTTCCGGCGGAAGGTCCGGGCGGCGTTCACTGCCGATGTGGACGATCCTCCAGTCCGAGTCCCTCCGGCGCAGCGTCAGGGTCAGGGCCGGCTTGGTGACGCCATGGGACCGGTAGACCAGGACCGGGTGGACCCGGATCGTGTCTCCCACCTCCTGGTAGTGGGCGAAGCGGAGCCAGACGTGGGTGATCTTGTGCATGCCCCGGTGCAGGGTCTCCAGGTACTGCTCCCGGTTCTCGCCCCGGTCCGTGGTCATCTCCGGGTCCAGGATCGAAGCCATGGTCTCCATGTCCCGGTTCAGGAAGCCGTTGGCCCAGGTGTGAACGGCCAGGCGGGCCTTCAGCATCTCCTCGGTGGGATGGGCCGGCGCGTTGGCCCCCAAGAGGAAACCCAGCAGAAGAACCGGCCATACCGCCCCGCGCCCGAGGCTGCTCATGCTTCCCGCTCGGTTCCGGTTCGACATGGGTTCCTCCCTTCTCCTGAGGGCCTTGGGGTTGCGCCGGCGAAAACCGGGTTCAGGCCGACGGTGACACGTCCGGACGATATCCCCCGCATCGCCGGTCCACGGCTGCTCCGAACGAGCCGATGACCAGACCCGAAACCCCCTCGGTGTCCAGAAGCCTGGCGTTTTCCTCCGGATCGTGCGCCGACCACATGCGCGCCACGTGCAGCCGGCAGCCGTGCCGGGCGCAGTGGGGGCCGTAGTCGTCCCGGATCGCACTGTACAGCCGGTCCATGGCCCCTTGGTACGCCGGCGAGCCCTTGACCAGGGGGATCGACCAGTAGCTCGGGATCCCGTGGTCGTCGAGACCCTTGATCCCGTAGTGGTCCTCGTCGTTGGCCAGGTAGCCGTAACCCTGGTGCTTGGGCCACAGGAGCCCCCAGAAAGAGGGGCAGCGCACCGCCACCTGGTCGATGACCAGATCGTCCAGCAGCTTCTCCCGGACCCAGGTCCTCCAGTCCAGGTAGAGGTTGCCCAGAGGCGGGCCCATGGTGTCGCCGGTGGGCACGCCGATTCCCAGCTCCATCCCCCGGGCGTCGAGGGCCGACCGCAACTCTCTCAGGAACCGGGTCACCCCCTCTCCCCGCAACCGCCGCCACGGCTCAGGGTCGAAATTGCGCCGCATCATGTCGACGCCGTAGCGCCGTTCGTATTCTTCGACGACGGGCTCGTTGAATCCGAACTGGTCGCCATGGACGGCCGGCTTGGATTGGGAGCGGGTGCAGACGAAGACTCCGTCGAAGTCGTAGTCCCCCAGGGCCGCCAGGATGCGGCGGATGGTGTAGCGGCGCACGTCCGGATAGGCGTACTCCATGACGCCGTAGTGGGGACGGCCCTCCCGGTCCCGTGCCAGGCACTCGGGGTTGGCCATGGTGAACTGGCTCTGCCAACCGAAGGTCCCTCCCTGCCACCGTTCGCTCAGGGGATAGCCCTCATCGTACATGGTGGCGTAGACGTAGACCTTGTAGCCCATCTCCTTGAGCTTGGTGGTGATCAGTTCGTGCTCGTCGAAGCCCTGGTTCTCGTAGTCCTCGAAGACCCTTCGGGGCGGGGCGCCCGGGGCGCTGAAGCAGATGCGAAACTTGCTCCAGGTCTTCATCTCCCGCCAGTAGACGGCGCCGGCGCCGAATTCGCGCCGCCAGCGCTCGGCGCAGCGCAGGATCTTGCCGGGCCGGTCCATGGCGTCGTCCCCGTCCCAGGCTTCCAGGTGGTCGCCCCAACTGACGTTCATGATGGTCCGCTTGGTGCTGTTTTCAGCCAAGGTCAACCTCGAAGTCTTCGTTTCCAATTTGCCGGGTCAATGGTCCGGACCGGATTCAGGCCGGATTGGCCACGTCGGGGCGGACCCCGCCGGCCCGACGGTCGACCACGGCTCCGAACGAGCCGAGGGCCAAACCCGAAACGCCCTCGGTGTCCAGCAGCCGGGCCTCTTCCTCCGGATCATGCACCGACCACATGCGGGCCACGTGCAGCCGGCACCCGTTACGGGCGCAATGGGGGCCGTAGTCGTTGCGGATGGCGCCGTAGAGGCGCTCCATGGCTCCTTCGTAGGCAGGCGACCCCTTGACCAGCGGAATCGACCAGAAGCGTTTCTCGCCGTAGTCGTCGCCCCCCTTGATTCCGTAGTGGTCCTCGTCGTTGACCAGGTATCCGTACCCCGGATTCTTGGGCCACATGAGGTGCCAGAAGGAGGGGCAGCGGACCGCCACCTGGTCGATGACCAGATCGTCCACCAGCTTCTCCTCGACCCAGGTCTTCCAATCCAGGTAGAGGTTGCCCAGGGGTGGGCCGATGTAGTTTCCGGCAGGGACTCCGATTCCCAGTTTCATCCCCCGGGCGTCGAGGGCCGATCGCAGTTCTCTGAAGAACTGGGTCAATCCCTCTCCCCGGAGCCGCCGCCAAGGCTCCAGTTCGAAGTTGCGCCGCATCATGTCGACGCCGTAGCGTCGCTCATACTCTTCGACCACCGGCTCGTTGAATCCGAACTGGTCGCCATGGACGGCCGGTTTGGACTGGGAGCGGGTGCAGACGAAGACCCCATCGAAGTCGTAGTCCCCCAGGGCCGACAGGATGCGCCGGATGGTGTAGCGGCGCACGTCCGGGAAGGTGTACTCCATGATGCCGTAATGTGGCCGGCCCTCCTTGTCCCGGGCCAGGTACTCGGGGTTGGCCATGGTGAACTGGCTCTGCCAGCCGTAGATGCCTCCCTGCCAGCCCTCGCTCAGGGGGAACCCTTCGTCGAACATGGTGGCGTACATGTAGACCTTGTAGCCCATCTCCTTGACCTGGGTGGTGATCAACTCGTGCTCGTCGTACCCTTTGCGCTCGTAGTCGTCGAAGACCTTGCGGGGCGGGGCGCCGGGGGGAGTGAAGCCGATCCGGAACTTGCTCCAGCTCCTCATCTCCCGCCAGTAGATGGCGCCGGCGCCGAACTCCGACTTCCAGCGCTCGGCGCAGCGCAGGATCTTGTCCGGCTGATCCATGGCGTCGTCCCCGTCCCAGGCTTCCAGGTGGTCGCCCCAACTGACACTCATGATGTTTCGGTTCATATTGCTGTCCGCCATGGTCAACCTCGCGTCTCCATGTCTCGGATTGAATGTGTGGACGCACGACAACCCGCGCCGCCGATCCGGAAATCACTCTGCCGGTGGATGCCGTCCCGTGGTGAGGCCTCACCATGTGCCGCCGGCTTCTCCCGGGCTCAGACCTTCGGGAGTGTCCAGGGTTCCCGATAGGTCCGGCCCAGCAACCGGTTGGCCCCCTCGTCATTGGTGAAGGTTTCGGTGGCGGCGTCGAACTTGAGTTTGTTGTTCGTGCGCCAGGCAATGTTGCCCAGATGGACGATGCCGGAGGCCACGTGGCCGATCTCGATGTCGCAGGCGGGCCTGCCGCCGTTTTTGATGCAGCTCAGGAAGTCCCGTTTGTGCCGGACGTCGTCCTCCCTCTTCGAGCCCTGGGCTTCGTGGAGCAGTTCGGCCTTGGGGCCGTAGGCGCGCCAACTGCGGTTTCCGATGATCACGTAGCCGTTCTCCCCGTAGACGGCGGCGCCTTCGACCAGGCCCTCCAAAGGAGGCCGGGACCAGAGGCGCATCTCGTACATGAGGATGCAGTTGGGATAGTCGTACATGACCAGTTGGGTGTCGGGCCATTCCTGGCAGTCGTCCAGAACCAGCTTGCCGCCGCTGGCGCTCACCGCCGACGGCCACTCGGGAAGGGTCTCGCCCTGGGCTTCGAGTCCCGCCTCCAACCCGCGCCGGGCGTAGTCGAGGCGATGGACGCCGTCGTTGCCCAGGTCGCCGCAGCCGTAGTCGAAGAACCAGCGCCAGTGGCTGTGGAAGCGGAGTGGATTGAAGGGACGTTCGGGGGCCGGTCCCAGCCACATGTCGTAGTCGACGCCGGACGGAGGGGCGGTGTCCGCCGGGAACCCCAGGTTCCGGTTGTGGGCGCTCTCCCAACCCTTGGCGAAGCGGACCTTCCCCAGGACACCGGAACGGATGTAGTCGAACGCCTGTTGGAAGAAACGGCCGTTGCGCGACTGGATGCCCACCTGCACCACCCGGTCGTACTTGCGGGCGGCCTCCACCATGGCCCGGCCCTCTATCATGTTGTGGGAGGCGGGCTTTTCCACATAGACGTGCTTTCCGGCCTGGCAGGCCAGTATGGTGGGGATGGCGTGCCAATGGGTGGGTGTCCCCATCACGATGGCGTCGATGGACGGGTCGTCCAGAAGGCGCCGGAAGTCGGTCTCGGGTTTGGGGCGTTTCCCCTGGATCTCCTCGGTCCTCTTGAGCTTTTCCTCGAAGACCCGGGTGTCCACGTCGCAGACGTGGGTGACCTCCACGTCCTCCAGTTCGGCGAACCCGTAGAGGAGTCCTCCGCCCCTGCCGCGGACTCCCATGCAGGCGACGCGAAACTTCTCGTTGGGACTCTGGGCATCCTTCCGGAATGCGGGGGTCGCCAGCGCCGCGCTCGAGAGTGCGGCGGACTTGAGGAACGATCGACGATTGGCTTGGGCCATGTGAATCTCCGTGGCAGTGGTCCTTGCGGACGGTTGTCGGATCCGATTTGCGTACTCTCAGGTATGGACCGATCCGGCGTTCCTGTCAAGAAAGGGAATCAGGAATGTCCGAAGCCGGTCCCCACAATTGACAGTCGGGGACGCCGTTCTTACGCTGGAACACAATGAAGGTCGCCGTCATTTCCGATACCCACGACAACTGGCCCAACCTGGATCGCGCCTGCAACTACCTGAACGGGCTGGGCATTCGCATGCTCCTGCACTGCGGGGACGTCTGCGCGCCTTTGACGCTGCGCCGGTTGGCGGCGGCGTTCCAAAACCCGATCCACCTGGTCCTCGGGAACGTGGACGGAGACCCGTTCCTCATGGTCACCCGGACCACCGAATTTCCCCATTTGCACCACCACGGCGCCGAGCTGGGAGAGATCGAGGTCGACGGCCGGAAGATCGCTCTGCAGCACTATCCCACCCTGGCCCGGGGCCTGGCCTTGACCGGGCAATACGATGCCGTCTTTTTCGGCCATGACCACACCTGCCGCCAGGAAGTTCTGGAAGCAGGGGGGAAACAGGTTCTGCTGGCCAATCCCGGCCTGTTGGGGGACATGGGGAAATCCCCAAGCCTGGGTCTCTATGAGACGGCGGACAACAGCTTCCGGATTGTGAGTCTGGACCAGGTCTGAGAACTACTTCAGGGTCGCCTGGAGCGCGGCCTCGTCCACCACGCACCACTGGTACTGATTCGGCCGGCCGGCGCCGTCAGGAAGAGGCGGGCTGAGTACGGTCACGCCGAAGTCCAGGGGCGCGAAGTCGTGCTGGGCGGTTTCGTCCGCCACGCGGAAGATGTTGAAGTCGGCGGCCGCCTCCACCTGGGCCAGGTCGATGAGGTCCCGCATGGCGAAACGCCGGACTGCCGAGTTCCCGATGGCCGTGATCCCCACGGACCCCTGCTCTTCCAGCATGCGCCCCAAGCGGTTGAAGTCGGTGTGGCGGTCGTAGTAGGCGCCGGCGTCGCCCGGCTTGGGCTGGTAGTCCAGCATGTCCTGTCGGACGATGGAGCCGTCCGGCCGCCGGAGCCGGACGTTCAGCGGGATGGTGCGGCGGTAGGGCACGTCGCAGAACCATTCGGCGAAGTGGTGGCTGGTGGAGGCGTGGTAGGTCATTCCGGCCAGCACGATCTGCGTGTCCAGCGCCAGCATGACGCCGAAGGAGGAGCGCAGATCGAAGGCCGAGAGGGAGGGGTCCACCTGGGTGATGACCTCGGCTCTGGGCCCGATGGCCGAAAAGGAGTGGCGAAACCCGGTGCTGCGGATCGACCGGGGGTGACGCCGCACCGTCTCACTGATGATCCCCATCTCCGACGGGTCGTTCTCCGGGTCGATGAGAGGATCCTCCTCGGCCTCGTGGACGAAGGTGAAATTGGGAGCCACCAGCGTTCCCGCCGGGCCGAGAACTTCCAGGAAGGCTTCCACCACGGTTTCGGCGCCGCCTCGAATGTGCCCGAAGGTCCGCATGGCCGAGTGGACCAGGACCACGTTCCCCGGTCTCAATCCGATCCGGACCAGTCCCTGCCGAATCTCATCCTGCGTCAATCCCTTCTGGCCGGTCTCCTGCTGTGGCACCATGAGCCTCATCATAGTTTGCGGCATTCGGTGACGCCACCCGGGAGGAACGTATGGACAGGAATCTCTTGCAGTTGGGCCGCGCCGGCCACGCTGCTCCCATTCTCGCTCTGCTGGCACTTGGAATCGGGTCCGGTTGCGGACATCTTCCCGACTCTTCGTCCGTGGCGGAGCCGCTGGTGCTGAACCGCCAGCAGGTGCTGTTGCTGCATGACGACCGGCTGGTCCGGGACCGGCAGGGCCTGGAGTTGGTCCAGGCCCGGCTCGAAAAGCATCCAGCCAATCCACTGTTGGTCATCGACCGCCCCTGGGAGCGGCAGGGGATCCTCAACTACGTGGCTGTTCTTCACGACGAGGAAGAGGGGCTCTACCGGATGTGGTACCAGATCCTGGGACGGACGGAGGAAGGGGTCAACCGCAGCCATTGCCTCTATGCCGAGTCCTCCGACGGCGTCCGGTGGGAGAAACCGGAGCTGGGACTGGTGGACTTCCAAGGCTCGAAGAAGAACAACATCCTGTTTCTGGATCCCAACGAGCGGCCGCGGGGAACGCCCGTCTACTGGGTGGTGAAGGACTACGCCGCCGCGGACGCCGGCCGGCGGTTCAAGATGATGCTCAATCGGTGGGACTTCCGGGGCCGGGGCGTGGGAATCGGCTGGTCCCCCGACGGGATCCATTGGGAATTCACGCCCTACGTCAACCGGTTGGGCGGATTCGACACGCACAACCTCTTCTTCTGGGACGATCGGATCGGCCTCTACACCGGATATTTCCGGACCCACGTCCGGGGAAAACGGTCCATCGGGCGGGCCACGAGTCCGGACGCCTTCCACTGGTCGGCGCCCGTCACGGTCCACACCCTGGATGAACAGGATCCTCCCGCGTGGCAGATCTATGGTCCCGGCATCTTCAAGTACAGCCGGGCACGGGATGTCTACGTCATGTACGGAGAGGGCTACGACTCGGAGACCGAGATCTTCCGGGGGCAGTTGGGCCTGAGCCGGGACGGAATCCACTGGAAGCGGTTCCGGGAGGGGTACTTTGCCGACACCAGCGCCGGGACATGGGATGCCGGATCGGTGCGTCCGATTCCCGCCGAAGCGGTGGTCGACGGCCGGATGGCCGTCTTCTACACGGGCAGCGATCATTCGCTGCACGACCGGGAGGGGACGAGGGGAGTCGGTCTGGCAACCTACCAGCAGGGAGCGTTCGCCGGGTGGAGGGCGCGGAGCGATGGGACGCTGACCACCCGGCTTCTGCTGGCCAAGGACCGGGAGCCGGCGCTGCTCCTGAACGCGGAAGCCGAGGGCGGCGAGATCCGGGCGGAACTCCTCGATGCCCGGGGACAGCCCATCGCGGGGTACACGCGGGAGGAATGCCGGCCGATGACCGGCAACGGGCATCAACAGGAGGTGGTCTGGGAAGGGCAGGAGAGCCTGGCTCCGGTGGTGGCCCGGGGGGCGTTCAGCGTCCGACTGTATCTGAAGCAGGCCACGATCTATGGGTTCCGGGTGATTCCTCCCCGAAGCGTGCGGGCGCTGTTCTGAGGGGGGACGATTCCCTAATCGCCCGGTCCTGTTCGCGTCTCCCGGCGGCTCAAGAATCGGCGGTTAGGCGGAACTTCACTTCGGATAGTCGGTCTAACTGTATCTATATCAGTAAGATAGAA